>JAPLLL010000008.1 GCA_026387595.1 Candidatus Omnitrophota bacterium | reverse complement strand
GCATGAGGCTTTATGTTGCTGAAAAAAAATAAAAAAATCTATGCCTAATCTGCTTTTTTGTATGACGCCCGGAGTAGGATTAAATACATGGCACAAGATAGGGAGCCTGAGCAGGGAGCTTAAACCTTATAATGAATACGTTAAGAGGGGATGGAAAGTCAGGATATTGACTTTTGACAGGGGGCCGATCCCCAAATTGCCAGAAGGAATTACGGTGGTGCGATTTCCCAACCGAAGGTTGTTATGGTTTTTGCCAATAGTTTGTGGAAAATTAGGCAGGTGGGCCGATCTTATTAAAACAAATCAATCCATGGGAAGCTGGTATTATACCTTGGCCGCAAAGATGTGGAAAAAACCTGTTTTGCTGCGTTGCGGTTATGTGCACGGCGAATATCTGGAGGCCGTGGGAGGCCGTTCGCTGAAATCCGTGGCGTATCAATTTCTAGAATTAGTCGCTTTTAGGTCAGCGGACTACTGCCAGGTTCCCACGAAAGAGCTTTCAGCGTGGGTGCAAAAGAGATATGGGGTGAACCCCTCAAATATAAATATAGTACCGAATTTTGTGAATACGGATATATTTCAACCCCTCAATGGTGTTGAAAAGATAAAAAAAGCAATTATATCGGTGGGACGGCTTGAGCCTGTAAAAAGATTTGACCTTTTGATAGGGGCCGCGGCAAAGATGCCGGGAGCGTCGCTTACAATTGTAGGGGCCGGTTCGCAGAAGCCAAGATTAAAACAGATGGCAAAAGAATTAAATGTCAGCATTGATCTTCCGGGTAACATAGCTAATGAAAAACTTCCGGAACTGCTTAGTAGTCATGAAATTTTTGTCATGACCTCTGCGTGGGAGGGGCACCCCAAGGCGCTTATTGAGGCAATGGCGTGCGGATTACCCGCGGTAGTATCTGAGAATACCGGTACGGCGGGAATAAGCGAGAATGGAGTTAACTGTCTTTTGGCTAAACCGGATATGGAGGATATAAAAAATAAAGTAACGCTTCTTTTTAATGATCGAGCCCTGTATGAAGATATTTCAAGAAATGCGAGAAAGTTCGCTTGCGACAACTATTCTTTCGAAAAGATCATGTTAAAGGAATTTAGCTTTTTAGGTAAGAACGAAGGATTTACTTTTGATAGCGAATGAAATGATAAGCGGTTTCGATATAATATGTATTTCTACGTCTGACTGGGATAAGCCATGGGGGAGCCGGCAGCAGTTAATGACCAGGTTTTCCGGTCAAAACAGGATCTTGTTCGTTGGGTATCAGGCATCCCTTTTGCATTTATTTAAATATCCGGGCCTATTTTTTAAAATATTTGGTCGCAGGATAAGAAAGATAAACGGGAATATTACGGTTTACAGGCCGTTATTGAATCTGCCTTTCAGATATTACAGTAAGGGGATAAACCGGGTTAATCAGGTGCTTCTTCTGCTGCAGTTGCGAAGGCTTGCCGGAAAACTGGAATTTTCTAACGTGATCTTGTGGATTTTTGAACCTACAGCCTATATGCTGGTAGGCAAGTTGCGCGAGAGGATGTCCATATATCACTGTATAGATTCATTTAAAGACGAAAAATGTTTTCCGTTGCGTCAAGACTGCATAGAGAAAATGGAAACAAAACTTTGCGAAAGATGTGATTTGATATTTGCTTCTTCGCTCAAGCTTATGTCGGAAAAGTCGGATTTTGCCGAGAAGCTCCATTTCATGCCAAGCGCAGTAGATGAAGAGTTTTTTAATGAAAATATATATTCCAGGCCGGCCGTTTTGTTTAAAACAGATAAGATCGCGGCGCCTAGAATAGGGTTTGTGGGGACACTGGACCATAGGATAGATTACGACCTGCTTGATGCTATTGCCCGCGAGCGCAAAGAATGGAGCATAATATTACTGGGTGAACAGGTTGGCTGCCGGGCAAGGCGCCTGAAGCGTAAGAATATATATGTGTTGGGGCGGCGAGATAATAAATTAGTGCCGTCGTATATATCTTTGTTTGACGTTTGTATCTTACCTTACAAGGTAAACAACTTTACGCGCGGCATTTCTCCCAGCAAGGTGTTTGAATATTTGTCGCTCGGTAAGCCCGTAGTCAGCACAGATTTGCCGGATCTCGGGCCCCTTGCTGATTCTGGTCTGCTTAAGATTGCTAATAATGGAAGGGATTTTATCAGATACATAGATAGCTATCTAGGCCATGACAGCCAGGATGTTAAAGATTCGAGGATACGATTTGCAAGGCTCAATACGTGGGATAAACGGGTGGAACATATTTCAGAAATATTAAAGGAAAAGATAGATGCTTAAAAATGAAAACATAATCTGCATATCCAGCATTGACTGGGATTTTGTCTGGCAGGGGCACCAGGAGATAATGGCCGCCTTCGCGAGGAATAGCAACCGCGTTCTTTTTATAGAGAATACAGGCGTGCGCGTACCCGGCATAAAAGACGCCTCCCGTATTCAAAAAAGGATCATGGACTGGTTCAGGGGTGTAAAAGGCATAAGGAAGGAAATGGACAATCTTTACGTGTTCTCTCCGCTAATCCTGCCTTTTCCTTATTCAAGGATCGCTTGGCGGATAAATTGCCTCCTCATACTTCCGGTATTGAAAAAATGGGCGAAGATAATGGATTTTGCCGATCCGATCATCTGGACTTTTTTGCCTACCGGCACGGCGCTCGACCTTATAAACGAGATCGATAAAAAACTTGTTGTTTATTACTGCATAGCGGATTTTGAAAAACTTGTGCCTGATCCGAAAAAGATCAGAAAGACCGAGGAGATGGTTATCCGGGCATCGGATCTGGTATTTGTGCAGGGACAAATGCTTAAAGAGCGCTGCAAAAAATACAATCAGAACGTAACGATCTTCCCGTTCGGGGTAAATACGAAGGTTTTTAACGGCAACGGGCATCCAGCAGAAAGGCCCCCTGACATAAAAGATCTAAGCGGCATTATACTCGGTTATGTCGGAGGTATACACCGCCATATAGATTTTGAGCTTGTGCGGTTTCTTGCGCAGAGGAATCCCGGATGGACGCTTGTCTTTATCGGCCCGGTGCAGGTTGAGATACACGGATTCAGCGATCTGCAAAACGTAGTCTTTTTGAAGGCAAAGGAGCACAGGGAACTGGCAGCGTATGTAAATGCCTTTGACGTATGCCTCATACCCTATGAACTAAACGCCTATACGAACACGGTATATCCTACTAAATTAAACGAATACCTGGCCATGGGGAAGCCGGTTGTTTCGACGCCGCTGCCGGAGATCGCGGCTTTTGATGAAAAATATGGCGGCGTTATTTATGTAGGTAAAGATAATGCTGAATTCGAGAATATGATAAAAAAGGCCATAAGCGAAAAACAACCCGGCCTCAAAGAAAGGCGGATCGAGGCGGCGAGGGAAAATAATTGGGAGTCCAGGATAGCGGATATGAGTGTTTTGATGGAGGTCAGCATAGAAAAGAAAAAGCTTGAAGCGGAGAGCAACTGGAAGGAGAATCTGGTCAGTTTTTACAGGGCGGCGAGAAGAAAAGCGGTGCGCTTGTGCATTATTTGTATACTTGGGTATCTTTTTCTGTTCAAGACGCCGTTTGTCTGGTTTCTGGCGAGCCCGCTAAAAATTTCTGATCTTCCAAGGGCTGCTGATGCGATTGTCGTATTCGGCGGGGGCGTGGGTGAAACAGGTAGCCCGGGCAAAAGCACAATTGAAAGGGCAAGATACGCCGCGGAGCTTTATTTAAAAGGGTATGCGAAGAAGATCGTATTTTCGTCCGGGTATACGTACAATTACAACGATGCCGGCAACATGAGGCTTTTAGCTCTTTCCGTGGGGGTGCCCGATAAAGTTATTCTCTTAGAAGAAAAAGCTAATAGCACGTATGAAAATGCCTTATTCTCAAAAGAAATTTTAAAAAAGAGCAATATTCTCCTGGTATCTTCGCCTTATAATATGCGCCGGGCATCTCTGGTATTTAACAAATGGGCTAAGGATATAAAGGTATTTTATACGCCGGTAATAAGATGTCAGTTTTATGATAGGCGAGAAGGAAGGCGCTTGGAACAGATTATGGCTCTCGCGCACGAGTATCTGGGAATAGTTTATTATCGGTTTAAAGGATATATTTAAAGGATCTGCCTCTGGCAGAAAACGGTGTAACTACAAGGAGCGGATATGCGCATTAACGTAAAATGGTATGGCTGGGTGCCGGATGTGCCGGATCAACGGGATTATTTATATCGCGCGATAAGGCCGGTGGTCAGATTGCCCAAAGAGGTTGATTTATGCAAATTGTGCTCTGATGTAGAAAATCAGGGCGCGCTCGGAAGCTGTACCGCCAACGCACTGGCCGGTAATCTGGAATTTCTGGATAATATGAATGACGCGGCATATAAGGATGTGAGCAGGCTTTTCATCTATTATAACGAACGGCTCTTGGAGGGGACTGTTTCTTCCGATTCAGGTGCCTCTTTGCGGGACGGCATTAAAACCTTAAGAAAATATGGCTCATGCTGGGAGGATAGATGGCCGTATATCATAAAGTATTTTGACAGAAGGCCGCCGCAGACCTGCTATGCCCAGGCAAGGCAGCACAGAATAGAATCTTATCATCGCATTAGTACGTTATCGGAAATGCTTGCATGCCTTTGTGAAGGCTACCCATTTGTTTTTGGATTTTCGGTGTACGAGAGCTTTGAGTCTAAAAGGGTGGCGGCGACAGGCGTGGTCAATATGCCAAAAAAAAGCGAAATAGTCCTTGGCGGCCACGCGGTAATGGCAGTCGGATTTAACCGGAAAAACAAGAGATTTTTAGTGCGCAATTCGTGGGGAACCGATTGGGGCATGGCCGGATATTTTACGATGCCCTACGAGTATCTAGAGACGCTTGCCGCTGATTTCTGGACCATAAGGAGATAGTGGATCTGACATGTGTGGGATATGCGGGAAAGTCACATTAAATAATAGCAGCAGCATAAGCGAAGAGCTTATCAGAAAGATGTGCAGTACGCTTGTACACCGCGGGCCGGATGATGAAGGGGTATATATCAGTCGCCAGTTAAAGGTGGGATTGGGGCATAGGAGATTGAGTATTATTGACCTTTCGACGGCAGGTCACCAGCCTATGAGCAATGAGGATGGGACCATATGGATAGTGTTGAACGGGGAGATTTATAACTTTTTGGAGCTTCGTAAAATATTAGAAGCAAAAGGGCATCGTTTTAAATCTCATACAGATACAGAGGTAGTTTTGCATCTATATGAGGAAAAAGGAATAGATTGCCTCGCGGACCTAAGAGGGCCGTTCGCATTTGCCGTATGGGACGAGAAAAAAGAGCGCCTTTTTGCCGCCCGGGACCGGATAGGCAAGAAACCATTTGTTTATTTCTATAAAAGTGGCACGCTGATATTCGCTTCGGAGATCAAGGCGCTTTTAGAAGACCCGGAAGTGCCGAGGGAGGTCAATAGAAGCGCTATAACAGACTATTTAACGTACGGCTATACTCCGACCCCTGAATCAATGTTCGCGGGGATCAGGAAATTGCCGCCTGCCTGCTTCATGATTTTCGAAAAGGGCAATATAAAACTGGGAAAATACTGGCAGCTGGATTTTTCGAAAAAGATTAATCTTGGCGAGAACGAATATTGCGATAAGATCAAAGACTTGTTAGAGGAGGCAACCCGGCTAAGGCTTGTGAGTGATGTGCCCTTAGGAGTTTTCCTGAGCGGAGGGATGGATTCAAGTACCATCGTATACCTGATGACCAAAATAAATGCCGGAAAGGTGAAGACATTTTCCATAGGTTTCGATGAAGCGGATTACAGCGAATTAAAATATGCCCGGATTGTAGCTAAAAGATTTAATACGGAGCACCACGAATATATAGTCAAGCCGCATGCAATAGAGTTGTTGCCTACACTTGTCTGGCATTATGACGAGCCGTACGCGGATTCCTCGGCACTGCCGAGTTACTATGTGGCGAAGATGACACGGCAGGAAGTAAAAGTAGCTCTGAATGGAGACGGCGGCGATGAAGATTTCGGCGGATATGAACGGTTTATGGCGGCTCGCTACGCCGAATTATTCCGCAAACTCCCCCCAGCCATAAGGAATACTGTTATGGGAAGCATTCCAAAGATGATACCGGATTCACTTCCGCCAAATACATTTCTGCCCAGATTGAAAAGATTTATCCTCATGGCCTCTCGGCAATATCAGGAAAGGCATTACAACTGGGTGAGCATTTTCCGGGATTTCGAAAAAGAAAGCTTATTTACGGACGAGTTTAAACGCGAATTAAACGGAAAAAATTCTTTCGCATATTTAAACGCTATGTTTACGAAATATGGAACAGCAGATATTGTGGATAGCGTGATGCTTGTTGATATAATGACAAACCTCCTGGATGACCTGATAGTCAAAATGGATATTGCCACCATGGCAAATTCGCTGGAAGCGCGCTCGCCGTTCCTTGACCATAAAGTGATGGAATTTGCCGCGTCTATCCCGAGCGGTATAAAGATAAAAGGTATAAAATTAAAGTACCTTCTTAAAAAATCTATGGCTGATATTTTACCAAAAGAGATCCTTGCAAGACAAAAAATGGGTTTTGGCATACCAAGGGATAAATGGTTCCGCACGGAGCTTAAGGATTATGCCCGCGAAATTTTATTAAGCCCGGAAAGCATAAGGCGAAATTACTTCAAGGAGAGCATGTTAAGGCGCCTTTTAGATGAGCATTCAAGCGGCAGGGCCAACCACGGCGCCCATATTTGGAGTTTATTGAACCTGGAACTCTGGCACAGGATTTTTATAGATAAGGATATTACGGCGTAAACGGACTTTAATGGAAAAGATAAAAGTAATGCGGATCATAGCGCGACTCAACATAGGAGGGCCGGCAATACACGCTGTTTTGTTAAACGAGGGCCTGGACCGCGATGGTTTTGATACCTGTCTGGTAACAGGTTTACCTGAAGCCCGCGAAGGCGATATGACGTGTCTAGCCGGCGAAAAAAGGCTGAACGTGGCAGTCATACCGGAGCTTGGCAGAAATATACGTCCATGGGCGGATATTGTGGCATTGTGGAAACTGTTTATGCTAATAAGAAAAGAAAGGCCCGCTATTGTTCACACCCATACCGCCAAGGCGGGCGTGCTTGGCAGGTGTGCCGCTATATTAAACGGCGTACCGGTTAAGGTACACAGTTTTCACGGCCATGTTTTTCATGATTATTTTAGCCCGGTCACGACAAAAGCATTTATTCTCATAGAGAAGATATTTGCCAGGTTCACGGACCGCATTATCGTTGTAAGCGATATTATAAAAGAAGATATATGCGACAATTTCAAAATTGCGGATAGATCCAAAACATCGGTAATCCGGCTTGGCCTTGATCTGGAGCAGTTTAGAAACGCGGACAAGATGAAGGGCGAGCTAAAAAGAGAGCTTGGCATAGGGCAGGATACATTGTTGGCCGGCATTGTAGGCAGACTGGCGCCCATTAAAAACCACATGCTGTTTTTTGACGCTGTAAGATTTTTAAAAAAAGAGGTACCCGGGCTTAAGATAAGGTTTTTGATTGTTGGGGACGGGGAGTTGCGGAGCGATCTGGTAAATTATGCGGATAAACTGGGGATAACAGATTTACTTCTCTTTTTAGGATGGAGGCAGGACATGCCGCGTATTTATGCCGACCTGGATATTGTGGTATTGACATCATTAAATGAGGGTACACCTCTCTCATTGATAGAGGCCATGGCTGCAAAAAGACCGGTTGTGGCCACCGCTGTCGGGGGCGTCCCGAACCTGGTGGAGCACGAAAAAACAGGTTTATTGGTTGAATCAAACAATGCTTTTCTCCTGAAAGAAGCGGTCTTACGATTGTTAAGCGACGAGCCATTAAGACGAAGGTTAGGCGAGAGTGCAAGCGGTCATGTCTGTGCGGCATATTCAAAAGAGCGGTTGATACGTGATATGAAAAATCTATACAAACAATTATTAGAAACGAAAGGGATAAGTAAGGGGGATCAAAGAAAATGAAAATTTTAATTACTGGCGGCGCGGGGTTTATAGGTTCGCATCTGGCCGAGGCCTTGCTTAAACGGGGAGATAAAGTCCATGTTGTGGATAACCTTTCAACCGGCAGCCTTGGCAATATCGAGCATATGGTCGGGAACCCGGATTTCAGTTATACAATTGATACGATACTGAACGAAGAAATAATGGACGGGCTCATTAAGGACTGCGATCATATTTACCACCTTGCCGCGGCAGTAGGCGTGAAACTGATAATGGATAAGCCGCTTGAAACCATAGAGACAAATGTGACCGGCACGGCGGCGGTTTTGAAACTTGCAAACATGTATAAAAAGAAAATCCTCATTACGTCCACTTCCGAGATCTATGGAAACCATATAAAACATACATTGAAAGAGGATGACAATAGAGTGCTGGGGCCGATCAGGAAATGGAGATGGGCATATGCGTCTTCCAAGACGATAGATGAATTTTTGGCCTTTGCTTACTATGTGGAAAAAAAATTGCCCGTTGTTATTGTTAGGTTATTTAATACGGTAGGCCCAAAACAAACGGGTGCGTACGGAATGGTGCTGCCAAAGTTTGTGGAAAGCGCCTTGTTAAGTAAACCCATAATTATTTATGGGGACGGGAAGCAAACAAGGTGCTTTGCGCACGTAAAGGACGCTGTGGGGGCGATGATTGAACTGATGAAAAACCCTAAGGCAATAGGCGATGTTTTTAACATCGGCAGCGAAGACGAGATAAGCATGAATGATCTTGCGAAAAAGGTAAAAAAAATAACCGACAGCAATTCGGGAATAACGCACATTTCCTATGAGGAGGCCTACGGCGATGGCTTTGAAGATATGCGGCGGCGTACGCCCAACATATCGAAGATAAAAAAATTGATCGGGTATAGGCCTACATTTACGCTTGATGAGATCATATCGGAAATAATAGAGTACTTTAAAAAATGAGATACGCACTGTCATTTTTTGCGTCAATTTTGTTGTCACTGGCGCTTACGCCGCTGGTGAGAAAATACGCCATAAAATATAGATTTGTCGTACACCCCAAGCAGGACAGGTGGCGTCGCCGCGTTATTGCAACTTTAGGCGGCATCGCGATATTCGTGTCATTTTTAATTTCTGCGCTGGTCTTCGGCATTTATAATTTGAAATTTTTTGGGTTTATTTTTGGAGCGCTCGGAATATTCTGGTTAGGGCTTGTAGATGATGTGATCCAGGTAAAATCGGATACTAAATTAATTGGCCAAATAATAGTTGCGTGTGTAGCTATTCTATTTGGTATCAGTTTTAACATTTCTTCATCGCCGTTGATAAATATTCCGCTAACGATATTTTGGTTGGTGGGCAGTATTAATGCCTTTAACCTCTTGGATAATATGGATGGGCTTTGTGCGGGGATAGCGTCTATCTCAGCCCTGATGCTCGGAATTCATTCCTTTCTGAACGGAAATATCCAAACCACGGTACTAGCGGCGCTTTTGCTGGGGGCGGCGCTTGGATTTTTACGGTACAATTTCAATCCCGCAAAGATTTTTATGGGGGATTGCGGAAGCATGTTCTTGGGTTATTCGCTGGGCGCGATCGCGCTTATGGGAGCGCGCGAAGGAAAATCAGGTTTTATGCTTACCATGGTGATACCTGCCCTTATCTTGGCGGTTCCTATATTCGACACGACCCTTGTGACGCTGGCGCGTTTGGTCAATAACAGGGCAATCTCTCAGGGCGGCAAGGATCATTCTTCGCACCGTCTTGTTGCCCTGGGGCTTTCCGAGAAAAAAGCGGTTTTATTTTTATATGCGATAAGTCTTATTTGCGGCTTAGGTTCGATAATGTATTTGCAGATGGATTTTATTATTGTGTCAATTGTTCTAGTGGTAATACTAATAGCGCTTTTTATATTCGGAGTATTTTTGGGCACGGAGGTAAAGGTGTACTCATCTGCTGAAGCGGCGAGTCTGGAAAAGAGGAAGAAGCTTAACGGACAGCTTATGCTGAACGGTTTTATCCCGGATAAGCGCAGGATAATAGAGGTTGTATTCGATTTTGTAATAATATCGATTTCGTATATTTCCGCGTTTTTGTTGAGATATGAAGGCGCGCTGAGCGCAGCCAATACTGCGCTTGTATTAGAATCGCTGCCGTTGGTGTTGATCATAAAATTCCTCACGTTCTATTCTTTTGGCCTGTACCGCGGCGTGTGGCGGTACGTGGGGATCTATGATTTAATAGCGATTTTCAAGGCCACCCTGGTAGGCTCCGTGATGACTGTTATGGGCGTGATATTTTTATTCCGGTTTCAGAACTATTCGCGGGCGATCTTTATTATTGACTGGTTTATTACATTTGTCTTAGTGTGCAGCGTAAGGATGCTGTTCCGCCTTTATAAGGAATTCTTTATAAATATCAGGACCACAGGTAAGCGGGCCCTTATTTTCGGCGCAGGAGATGCCGGAGAACTGTTGCTTAGGGAAATACGCCAGAACAGGGTGCTTGGATATAAACCCATAGGCTTTGTTGATGATGATGAGGTTAAGTTGGAAAAGATCATCCATGGGGTAAGGGTCCTGGGCAAGGGGGATGATCTGGAGAAATTGGTGCGTAAATATAAAATTGACGAAATCCTGATAGCCATTACGCCATCTGGCCGCAAAAGACGGCAGGAAGTACAGGAAACCTGTAAACGGCTTGGTATTACCTTTAAGGAAGTCTCGAAAATGATATCGTTGGAAACAGAAAGTCAAAAAGAATAAAAATAGCCCCTCGTCCTGCATGAAAAACCCAAGGACTCGGGACGATTTTTACTGGAGAAAAACCTAGAAAAATCGGAGGTGTATATGAAAGCAATGGCCTTAACCACCAAACAAAGCGATGTGCTCAATTATATAAAGAGCTACATCGAAAAAAACAGCGTCTCGCCGCTCATTCGCGAAGTGCAGGAAGGCTGCCAGATGAACTGTTATAAGGCGGCGGTGGATAAACTGCTCGTCCTTGAGAAAAAGGGGTTCATAAAACGCGAGCTTAACAAACACCGCGGGATCAAGATCAACAATATATAGACTATATAATGGAGTTTTCTTTCTAATGATCCTTAAGGATAAGTTCTTGAAAAATAATGTGTTAATGTTTTTTGGCACTGCCCTGGGGAACAGCGCGAATCTTTTATGCCAGATACTGGTAGTAAAAAATTTAAGCGTTTCGGGCTACGGCGCGTTCAATTCCCTTCTGTCAATGTTCATGATCATTGCGCTGCCGATAAGCGCCATAAATACGATGATCGTTAAGTTTACAGCCGCGCATAATAGCCTCGGGCAAAAAAAAGAAGCGGATTTATTCCTTTTTATCATGCTGAGGCATATGTTTTTTGTCGCCGCGTCGTTTTTACTGTTATATTTTCTTTTTGGGAATAATCTCCAAAATTACCTCCAGCTGGACTCGACCCTGCCGGTATATCTTACAGGGGCATTGCTATTCTGCGCTATAATCGCTATCGTGCCGCAAAGCGGGCTTCAGGGATTTGAAAGGTTCACATGGGTTAGCGCTATCGCGGCATCCGGCGGTATATTCAAATTGTCATTTGTTTTTTTATTTTTATCATTAGGATGGGGAGTAACAGGTGCATTAACCGGCTACGTTGCCGCGCAGGTCATTACCATGCTGATATGTTTTTTGCCGTTAGGCGTGATCTTTTACGCGCATCAACCGAGATTAGCAATTAATCTAAAAGAAAAATACGGGTTTGTTATTCCAGCTATGATCACACTTGGTTGCGTTGCAGTACTTACAAATATGGACGTTATACTGGTTAAACACTTTTTCTCTTCGGCTGATGCGGGGCATTATTCGGTGGCTCAGATTATAGGGAAAATAGTATTGTTTATCCCAAGCGCTATCCCGCTCGTAATGTTCCCGAGCGCTTCTGGCCTTCACGCCCAACAAAAGGAATCACGTCACCTATTGCTACAGGGGCTTAAATATGGCGCGCTTTTATGTTTAACGGTTGTAATTACGTACAATCTCTTTCCAGAATTTATTTTAGGTGTTCTAACAAGCAAGATAAACGATCAGATAATACTTTTAGGACGGTTGTTTAGCGTAACAATGACGTTTTTCTCTTTAATAGGAATGCTGCTGTTGTATCAGCTTTCAACCTCTAATTTTAAATTTTTGAAAAGTCTGGTCTTGCTAAGCCTGCTGCAGATAGTTTTAATTTCAGCATTTCATGCTTCACTGGCGCAAGTCTTATCCATAATGCTTGTTAACAGCGTAATACTGTTCGGCCTGAACCTAAGGTCGGCGTTAAAACCGCAAAAGAGCACATGAAATTTTTAACTGAAACCATATCAATAATTATGCCTGCGCACAATGAGGGCAAGCACATTTTTAATAATGTGGCTGAGACAGTCAAGACCTTTGAGGAGTTTGGGTGCGATTATGAGATTGTTATTGTGGACGACGGTAGCGATGATGATACCTATACCGAGGCCAACAGAGCAGCTGCCCAATTTAAAAATGTGGCCGTTATCCAGAACAAAGAAAATTACGGCAAGGGCAGGGCCCTGAAAAAAGGCTTCCGCCATACAAAAGGGGCGTATATAGTCTTTTTAGACTCAGATATGGACCTGCATCCTATCCAGGTACAAACTTTTTTTGATATCATGCGGTTGGACGAGGTGGATGTAGTTATAGGCTCAAAACGGCACCCGAATTCAAAGTTAGAATACCCCTGGCACAGAAGGGTAGTCAGCGGCGTGTATTTTTTTCTGGTAAAAGTATTATTTGGGCTGCCGATCAGGGATACGCAGACGGGGCTTAAACTTTTCAAGCGCGTGGTCCTTGAGAAGGTGCTGCCTAAGATACTGGTTAAAAAGTTTGCCTATGACTTGGAAATATTAGTGCTGGCGCGCCATTTTGGATATAAGATCGCAGAGGCGCCGGTCGTAATGAGTTTTCAACGCGGTCACTGGGGCAGGGTCGGGATAAGGTCCGTTTTTGACACATGGATAGACACGATGGCAATATGGTACAGAATAAATATTATGAAATACTATGACGAATGATCCTTTTGTTTCCATACTTATTCCTGTCAAGGCTGACAATAAGAATTTAAGGGAATGTATAGAAAAATGCCTTGCCCTTGATTATGCTGCCTTTGAAATAATCGTACTGCCGGATGAGGCCATTCAAGTGTCATATACAGAAAAGGTGAAAATTATCCCGACAGGGCCTGTTGGCCCGGCAGCGAAAAGAGATATCGCCGTTGATAAGGCGCGGGGAGATGTGCTTGCCTTTTTGGATGACGATACGTTCCCGGATAAGGATTGGTTGAAAAACGCCGCGGCAGATCTTAAAAATGATGTGGCGGCTGTAGGCGGGCCGGCAGTGACGCCTGAGAGCGATAATGTGCTCCAAAAAGCAAGCGGGCTGGTGTATTCGTTATTTTTAGTAAGCGGGCCGCATAACCGGCGCTATATCCCTCGGCCTAAAGCCGAAGTTGACGATTACCCATCCTGCAATTTTTTGGTAACTAAAGAGGCATTTTTAAAGGCGGGGAGCTTTGACACGAAATTTTGGCCGGGCGAAGATACGATTTTATGCCTTAAAATAACAAATGAGTTGAAAAAGAAAATAATATATAACCCGCAGGTTTTGGTATGCCACCACAGGCGCCCGCTTTTTGGGCCGCATCTGAGGCAGATTAAAAGCTATGCGCTTCATCGCGGGTATTTTGTAAAAAAATTCCCCGCCAATTCTCTTAAAGTGTCGTATTTTGTACCCAGCGTGTTTGTGCTGGGGCTGATTGGCGGGCTGGTATTCTCGTATTTTATTCCATTGGTTAAAGGCGTCTATATCGTGATAGTAGTTTTTTATTTGGCGCTAGCCGCTTTTTCTTCTATCCCGCAAAAAGGTTTTAAGCTGAAGGCGCTTGTATTTGCGGGTATTATTCTTACACATCTGGCATATGGTATTTATTTTATAAAAGGCTTGTTCTCAAAAAAGCTGAGCGAAGAATGACAAAAAAACTTAAGGTCATAATCTCCTATCCGCCTCTTTCGGGGGAAGGTACACCGCTTCTATCCCAAAACCGGCAGTTCCAGCGGTTTAAAGAACCCACTTATATATATCCCGTTGTTCCGGCCTCCGCGGCAACGCTTCTAAAAGAGGCGGGGTTTGATGTCATATGGAACGACTGCATTGCGCAGGGCTGGACTTATAAGAGATTTTTAGATTTCATAAAGCAGGAAAAGCCTGATTTAATCGCGTTTGAGACCAAAACGCCCGTTGTCAAACAGCATTGGCGGATTATTGATGATTTAAAAAATCTTACAGCTTACGGCTTACAGCTTAAAACTGCCTTATTCGGGGATCACGTAACCGCGCTGCCTGAAGAATCGCTTAAGAATTCCAAGGTTGATTTTGTTATTACGGGCGGGGACTATGATTTTCTTTTGCTGAATGTGTGCCGGTCAATGGCCGAAGGTTCTTTTGCGGGCCTGGAGGCCGGGATCTGGTATAGGGAAGGCGGCCAGATCAGGGATACTGGCAAATTCAAGCTTGACCACAACCTGAATTCACTGCCGTTCATTGACAGGGACATTACCAAATGGAAACTTTACGCCTATAAAAATGGTAATTATAAACGCACGCCGGGCACATATATCATGTCCGGCAGGGATTGCTGGTGGGGTAAATGCACATTCTGTTCATGGCCTACGCTGTATCCGCAGTTCAGAGTGCGGAAGCCCGGCAATGTACTTGATGAGATAGGTGCTCTTATAAATGATCATAAGGTCCGCGAGATAATGGATGATACAGGTACTTTTCCCGTCGGGCATTGGTTGAAAGAGTTTTGTAAAGGTATGATTGATGAAGGATATAATAAAAAGGTATACTTTGATTGCAATATGCGCTTTGGCAGCCTTTCGAAAGAAGATTACAAGTTGATGAAAAAGGCCAATTTCAGGCTGCTTCTTTTCGGGCTTGAATCGGCAAACCAGGTGACGCTGGATAGGCTTAAAAAGAACCTGCAGGTTGAAAAGGTGATAGAAGAATGCAGGCAGGCGCGGGCAGCAGGGCTGTACCCCCATATCACCATTATGTTCGGCTATCCATGGGAAAGTTACGCCGATGCAAAAAAAACCATTCAGCTGGGCTCATACCTTTTAAAAAAGGGCTACGCCTACACGGTGCAGGCAACGGTTGTCATTCCCTATCCGGGCTCGCCATTATTTCAGGAATGTAAGGCAAACGGCTGGCTCAATACCGAAGATTGGAGCAGGTTTGACATGAAAGAGCCGGTCATGAAAATTTCAATGAGTGAAAAAGAAACGCTTAAACTGGTCCAAGAGATCTATAAGGTGGGCCTTAACCCGGAATTCCTGTTTAACAGGTTTTTAAGCATCAGGGACCTCGACGACATAAAGTATTTTACCCGTGCCGGCAAGAAACTCGTCGGCCATATCCTCGACTTTAAAAACCCCTAATTTAACAATCATCAAATAAATTTGACAAATCATCAAATCCATGTTACACTTGGATTGCGATGATGAAAAAGACAGTTCTGTTCGTAACGCTGCTTTTAAGTTTTCAGATAAATCAATCCTATGCCGCGAACTACAAGCCAGTGGTTGTCGCGGTCAGCCCTTCAAGCGGCACCTCAGCTATAAACCAACAGGTGATATTCGCCACCACCTTTAGCGACCAAAACGGGTGGAAGAACACTAATTCCGCATACCTGTTTGTGAATACAGGCCTCATTTATACTAACTGTTTTTACGGCTACTATAACCAGAACACAAATAAATTTTACCTGAGGGACAACAATAATAAAAATTGGATCGGGGGCTATGCTCCCGGCGCGGTTAAAGTAATAGAGAATTCTTATGCCAAGCTGGATATTAGTAAATGCAGTGTTTCCGGTTCCGGCTCGACAATAACTATAAAATGGGCAGGCACCTTTAAGTCAACATTTATAGGCCCTAAGAATATGTACCTCTATATAACAGACGACTCAGGCGCCGCAAACGGGTGGGTTAAAAAAGGCGGCTGGCAAATAGTAGCGCCAGATACTGCGCCGCCCACAGGCACTATTTCTATAAACAACAACGCTGCATATACAAACACAACTGCCATTACCTTAAACCTTTTCGCCCAGGACAACCTTGGCGGGACAGGTGTAGATAAAATGCAGTTTTCAACGGACGGGATAACCTGGTCTGCGCTTGAGCTATACGCGACTTCCAAGGCGTGGAATCTCACAAGCCCCGATGGTGAGAAATCAATCTACGTAAGGTACTCTGACAAGGCCGGGAATATCTCACAAGCGTATTCGGCTAAGATCGCGCTTGTCTATGGTGATTTTGTAGACAACCAAAACGGGGGAGAGGTGATTTCAGCAGACAGCAAAGTGCGTTTATCAATTCCGCCGGATGCCTTGTGGGAATCGACGCCTATATCGATAAAGTTGATTGATTCAGGGTTATTGGAAAATTCCTCACCGGAAAACTATAAAGTAAAAGTTGTGGTTGAGTGTAAACCCGCCCGCCTGATATTTAAAAAACCATGCAAATTAACAGTTGCTTTTGACGAACCGGATATCCCGGGCACTGTTTTTGAGCTGGGCCTGCTTGATGAAGAAACAAATCAGATCGTCCTCATGGAAGAAAGCTCTCCGATAAAGACTGACGGCCTGACGTTGCAATTCCCCATAACGCACTTCTCAACTTACGCGGGCCTCTCCGGCATGCTTTCCCAAGGCGCACCAATTGGTTCGGGTGTAAATATACCGTTGCCTGATCTTTTGACGGGCGCGTTTGGCCATTCTATAACAGTAACTGTGCCGCCGGGCAGGAAAGGAATGCAGCCTGGTATTAACCTGCAATATAGGAGTTCCAACCCGAATTCCTGGGTCGGGGTGGGCTGGTCAATAAATCCCGGTTATATTGTGCGCTCGACCAAGCTGGGCTCGCCAACTTATAATGACCAGACGGATACCTTTATATTTGTAACCGACTCAGGCTCAACCGAGTTAGTCCATTTAATAGATAATCTTTACCAGGCCAAGATAGAAAGCGCTTTTGCCAAATTTTACAAAGAAGCGGATGATTCATGGAAGGTGGTACAAAAAGACGGCACACTCTTAAAGTTCGGCCAAACATCCGACTCAAAAGAGATTTCCGACAGCGGCACGTTTTTATGGAATTTAACGAAGGCCGTAGACAGCAATTCGAATTATATTGAGCTATTCTACACCAGGGACCAGGGCAAATCCTATTTATCCCAAATAGATTATACAGGCAACGACTCAACCGGCACCAGCCCGGCAAATTCGGTTGAGTTCGCCTTAGAGGACAGGACCGATATCTCCTCCACTTACTTGTTCGGCTCTGAGATCAAGACTGCCAAACGTCTTTCTGAAATCCAGGTAAAGCAACAAAACGAACTTGTGTGGCGCTATCAGCTTTCTTACGAATATTCACCCGGCTCAAAACGTTCACTTTTAAAGGTTATAACGCAATATTCATCTGATGGGAAGGCCTTCCCATCGCAGACATTTAAATATCAGGCAGCGGATGATTAAAAAGCTGATTTCCTCAACGTTGATAATTTTGCACGTCTTCACATTCGGGCATATAAACAATGCCCTTGCTGTCCTTGCGCAAAGCGCAAGCTATAAATTGGACACTGCTGCATATAGCCAGGGCGGTTTAAACAGAAATTCTTCATCATATAAGATCGCGCAGGACTTAATAGGTCAAGCCTGCCAGGGCATAAGCGCAAGCGCCGGCTACAAGCTCACTGCCGGCTATATCTACACGGTTCAGTCTAATCCGCCTGAATCTGCAACAATCCCAAACCAATCCTGGAATGAAAACGAATCCAAGAACGGGCAACACCAATATATCCGTAACAATTGACCCGATAACTCATCAGGTAAGCTTTAGCCAGCCCCAGGCATGGAATGGCACAGAGACAGTCAGGTTTACGGCGGCAGATACGGAGAATAATTCAACCCAGAGCAACCCTGTTTCGCTCCAGGTGCAGGGCGTTGAAAACCCGCCTGTATTGGACTTTGTCCCGGATATCACCGTTAATGAAAATGACCTTGTAAAAATAACGCCTAATGCCACGGATTTAGACGCCGACCCAATAACATATTCTTTTATCGCGCCCCTTAACGCAAACGGCCAGTGGCAAACTGATTACATAAGCGCGGGCACATACACGACAACCGTTACCGCCTCTGACCCGACAGGCCTGAAAGATACCCAGGATGTAAAGATTGTTGTCAGAAATGTAAACAGGCTGCCGGTTATCAGTGCAATTAACGGAATTCCGGTGACAGCGGGACAACCGGTTGTCATCCCCGGCATAAATGAAGAAGCGGTTTTGCAGATAACCCCGGCTGCATCTGATCCGGATAATGAAACCGTAAACTTTTATTATTCAGCCCCGCTGGACTCAACGGGCAAATGGATTACGGATTATGATGACGCGGGGATCTGCACGGCAACAGTTACCGCATCCGACAGCATTGATACAGTTACGCAGCAGGTAAGGATCACGGTCTTAAATGTAAACAGGCCGCCTGTCTTTACGCTTGTGCTGTCAAAATACACCGTTGGGCCAAACGAGACTTTTTCGGTCACGCTTTCCGCTTCTGATCCTGACGACAACACAATGACATATTCGCTCAAAAAAGATGGCGTTGAATTTTCTTCAGGGCCGATATCCACCCCAGGGATGTCCGCGGTAACCTCTTTCTCAAGTATCGGAGACCACACGATATCCGCTGTTGTTACTGATGCCGGAGGCCTGCAGTGTTCGGATCAGGCTGCGGTAGACGTCTATGACCCGAGTCCAAATGTAAACGCGATTAACCCTGTAATGGGCGATTTTAACGGGGATTCGCTCTCGGATCTTGGCCTTCATAATTCGGATACAGGTACCTGGGAAATATGTCTGTCAGAGGCAGGCGCATTTAACGCCTCAATTGACTGGTTAACCGGATTCGGTGCCTCAAGAGATTGGTGGCCTGTTGGAGGCGACTTTAACGGTGACGGCAGGACCGATATAGGTATATATAACAATACTACCGGTGAACTAAAGATTGCGTTATCGGACGGTGCCAAATTTAATATCTCAGGTACATGGCTCACGTTTAGCGGCGCTTCATATTCTTGGATCCCGGTTACAGGAAATTTTAACGGCGATAAATTTACAGATTTTGGTCTTTATAACAAGGATACAGGAGAATGGAAGGTTGCTAAAGGAACGGGTTCCGGATTTTCTGAGTTTACAACCTGGCTTATGAGTTTTGGCAGCGCGGACCATACGCCTTTAACAGGCGATTTTAATGCAGACGGCTTAACCGATATATGCATATTTAAAAAATCTGCGGGCGAATTTAAGGTGGCGTTTTCCAACACAAAGGCCTTTATACCCAACCAAAACCCATGGATAACAAATTACGCCGTTGATAAGGATCCGATAATTTCGGATTTTAACTCAGACGGCTTAACCGATGTCGGCTATTTTGATAAATCACGAGGCAAATGGTTCCAGGCCCTTAACACGACAAGTGCATTTACCGATAGCGGTGTTTGGCTTGAAGGTTTCGGCTTCTCAAGCGATGAGTCCGGCCATACGGGAGATTTTAACGGGGACGGCATAACAGATGCCGCCGCGTTTGACAGGGATCAATTAGGTATAAATAGGTGGGCGGTAAAACTAGTAAATAAAAAACCGCAGGATCTCCTGGTTGAGGTCGATAATGGTATCGGTGGGAAAACCCAGATAACATACCAATATGCCTCAACGTATAATAACGAGTT
>JAPLLL010000074.1 GCA_026387595.1 Candidatus Omnitrophota bacterium | reverse complement strand
TAAAAACATTATAATATGAAAAGACGTTGCATATATTAGGGCGCCCCTTGTCCAATAGTTTGATACGCTCAGGATCAGTGATCATCTGAGCCACTTTTTTGCGTATTACATCCGCAGGATCCGAAAGCGCGATGAAATTCCCGAAGCTCTTTGACATCTTCCTGTTATCAAGGCCCAGCAATTTGGGCACGCTTGTCAGAAGCGGTTCAGGCTCGGGAAAGATCTCTTTTTTGTACAGCGAGTGGAACCTGCGCACTATCTCCCTTGTCAATTCAAGGTGCGGCAGCTGGTCCACGCCGACAGGCACGGCATTGGCGCGGTACAGCGCTATATCCGCGGCCTGAAGCACAGGATAGCCCAGAAACCCGTACGTGGTTATATCCTTGCCCTTTATCTCCCTCAGCTGTTCTTTATACGTCGGGCAACGCTCAAGCCACCCAAGCGGCGTAATGACTGAAAATACCATTGTCAGTTCCAGGTGCTCGGGCACTGCTGATTGTAAAAATACAACGCTTTTTTTCGGGTCAATACCGCATGCAACCCAGTCTTTCACTATCTCGATCCCGTTCTTTACCAGGTCCTTCGGGTCCTCGTATTCGCTCATGAGGGCGTGCCAGTCAGCGACCATGTAAAAACAGGTGTATTCCTCCTGCAATTTCACCCAATTATTCAGCGCGCCCAATAAATGGCCGAGATGTAACGGCCCGGTTGGCCTCATTCCGCTTAATAAATTTTTTGTCATAACCGCCTCGCAACCATTTCTATAAGATAGGCCTCTATGATATCGCCTTCCCTTATGTCGTTATGGCCGGCGAGCCCGATGCCGCACTCAAATCCTTCGGCCACTTCTTTTACATCGTTTATCCCGTATAAGTTTTATTTTTGCCTGTCTTGTTATCTGGCCCTTCTGGATGTAGCAGCCCGCAATGGTACCCACCTTTGAAACCCTGAACGCCTGCTTGACCGTGGCGCGGCCCATGAACACCTCTTTTTGTATGGGCTCAAGCATTCCTTCCATTGCCGCGCGCACGTCCGCTATTGCCTCGTAAATAATATGATATATCTTTATTTCAACGCTTTCCTTCTGGGCGGTATCGTTCGCCCCGTCTTCGGCTTTTACGTTGAAACCTATGATAACGGTGTTTGACGCCGCCGCCAGTATAACGTCCGATTCATTTATCGTGCCGATACCGCTGTGTATTATGCTGAGTTTTATCTGCGGCGTGCTCAGGCTTTCCAGGGATTTGCCCAGGGCCTCAAGGCTTCCCTGCACATCCGCCTTAAGAATAATCTTTAATTCGCGAACCTTGCCCTCTTTTGCCTGTTTATATAGGTCCTCAAGCGTGATCTTTTTCTGGCCCGCGAACCTTGCCGCGCGTTTCTGGTCCTGCTTCAGGAGCGAAAGCGTCCTGGCCTTCCTTTCATCCTTTACAACGAAAAATTCATCTCCGGCGCGCGGCACGCCTGAAAGACCGCTTATCTCAGCAGGCGTTGAAGGCGGGGCTTCCTTAACGCGCTGGCCCCTGTCATTGAACATGGCGCGCACCCTGCCGTAATAAAGCCCGCTTAATATAACATCCTGATCGTGCAGCGTCCCGTGCTTTACAAGCACTGTGGCAACGGGCCCTTTGCCCGGCGAAAGGTGGCCTTCTATGATAACGCCTCTTGCCCTTAGCTGCGGATTAGCCTTCAGTTCCAGGAGTTCGGCTTCCAGCAACAGCATTTCCAGTAATTCGTTCACGCCCTGGCCTGTCCTTGCCGAGACCGGCACAACGATCGTCTTGCCGCCCCAATCTTCAGGATGCAGGCCGTGCTGCGCAAGCTGCTTTTTTACTTTATCTATATTGGCTGAGGGGAGATCGCATTTATTCAGGGCAACTACTATCGTAACGCCTGCGGCCTTTGCGTGGTCCATGGCCTCGATCGTCTGCGGCATAATGCCGTCGTCAGCCGCGATGACCAGCACTACGATATCAGTGGCATTGGCCCCTCTTGCTCTCATCGCTGTAAATGCTTCATGGCCCGGCGTATCAAGGAACGTAACGCGGCCCTTTCCCATGGTAACCGAGTAAGCGCCTATGTGCTGCGTTATACCGCCGTGTTCGCGCGCGGCCACATTGGTCTTCCTTATATAGTCCAGAAGAGAGGTCTTGCCGTGATCAACATGGCCCATGAACGTAACAACCGGCGGCCTGGCAGTAAGTTTGCCTTTATCCGCGGTTTGGCGGTGTTCTTTTAATAATTCCTCTTCCATTGTCGGAGGCCGTTTTATTTCATAGCCGAATCCCTTTGCGAGCTCGTGCACCACTGCCTCGTCCAGCGATTGATTTATCGTGGCAAATATCTTCCTGTTCATCAGGACCTTTATAATATCGTTAGGTTTAAGGGAGAGTTTTGACGCCAGGTCCTTCACGCTGATAGGGGTATCAAGTTCCACTGCCTTAAAGATTATTGGCGCTGCGGGCGTAACCGGCACTGCGGGCGCCGGCACGGTTGCTTTAGGCGCCACAGGCGATTTAGCAGCAGACGTTAGTACCTTAGGGGCTGGCTGCTGTATGGGCGCTGCTGTTTTAGGTTGAGGTTTGGGCTGTATCTTAGGCGTTTCAACCGCTGCCGGTTTAGGCTCCGCCTTTACAGGTTTCTTAACCTCCGCCGGAGGCGGACCAGCCTTCGGCTGGGGTTTTACGATTTTTACAAGAGCCGGTTTTACAACGGGCTTTGTTATTTTTTTAGCTTCCACCTTAGGCGGACCGGCCTTCAGCTGGAGTTTTGCTTTTATCTTACCCGCTTTCTTTACCGGATTTGCCGCCGTCTTCTTTATTTCTTTACCTTTTTTTTCAGCTTTCGCTTTTTTCTTTACCGTCATAAAATTTATTGACCGATCTCCTTTGCCGATTTGATTATTTTCTCGGCTGTTTTCTTCCCTATCCCGTCCAATGCCGCGAGGTCTTCCGCGCTTGCGCTCTGTATTTTTGAAACAGTGTCAAGGCCCGCCTTGATCAGAATGCCTTTTGTCTTTTTACCGACGCCTTCAAGCTGTTCTATGTCGGAAGCGGCTTCTGCTTTCACCGCCTCTGCCTTTGCCTCTTCAACAGCCGCTTCGATAACATCTTTTGGTTTTTCTTTTTGTTCGACCAGCTGGCTCTTTGAGCGCACGTCCATCTCCCAGCCTACCAGTTTGGAGGCGAGCCGCACGTTCTGGCCGCGCTTGCCTATGGCAAGCGAAAGCTGGTCGTCTTCCACGACAACGGCAAGGCGCTTGCCTTCCCTGTTCACCGCAACAGACGCTATTTCGGCCGGGCTCAGGCTGGCCTTGGCGTATTCCTTAATATCATCGCTGTACCGGACTATGTCTATGCGTTCCTCGTGCAGTTCGCTTACTATGGCCTTTACGCGCTGGCCTCTTACGCCGACGCACGCGCCGACCGAATCCACTTTCTCGTCCTTTGACGAAACCGCTATCTTTGTCCTTTCGCCCGGCTCCCTTGAAATAGAACGGATCTCGACTATTCCTTCCAGGATCTCCGGTACTTCAAGCTCAAAAAGTTTTTTTACAAAATTAGGATTAGCCCTGGACAGAATAACGCTCGGCCCCTTTTGATTTTTGTTGACCTCCAAGATAAAGGCACGCAGGCGCTCGCCCTGTTTGTATCTTTCATGCGGGCACTGCTGGTGCCGCGGCAACACACCCTCGGTTTTGCCGAGGTCCACGATTATGTCGCCCCGTTCAAAACGATGGACTGCGCCGGTCACGATATTGCCTACCTTTGCCTGGAAATCTTCGTATATGACATCTCGCTCAGCCTCTCTGAACCTCTGTATAATGACCTGTTTGGCGGTCTGGGCAGCTATCCTGCCGAAATCTTGAACAGCGAGCGGCAGGTCAACGCTCTCCGCCCCTGCTTTGTCAGAAAAAAGTTTTTTCACGTCAGACTTGGAAATCTCCATGTCTTTATCGGAAACCTTATCCACAATAATCTTTGTCTCATAAGCCGTGATATTGCAGGTTTTAGGGTCTATCGTAA
>JAPLLL010000101.1:9741-11630 GCA_026387595.1 Candidatus Omnitrophota bacterium | reverse complement strand
TTTTCCTCCCCTTTCAGCAACCTCTTTATGTTCTCACTGTGCCGCAAAATTGTTAAAATCGCAACTGCAGCCGTAAAGATCCTGACATTGGGAGAATATTGCAAAAGCAACGCTGCCGTCGGTATCGCTGCTGCGGAAATAATCGATGAAACAGAAACGATCTTTGTAAAAGCAAAAACCAGGATCCATGCGGCCAGGCCGATCAAAAGTAGTTTCGGGCATAGAGCTAAAAGAACTCCTGCGCTTGTGGCAACGCCTTTGCCGCCTTTAAACTTTAAAAACACCGGCCAGTTGTGGCCCGCGATAACAATGAACCCCAGAACAAAAACATATTCCTGGCACTGTAAAAGCGAAGGAAGGAATTGGACCACAAAATATCCTTTAAGGATATCAAAAATAAGAGTAATGACGGCAGCGGTCTTGCCGGCTGTGCGCAGGACGTTGGTCGCACCTATGTTCCCGCTTCCATGCTGCCGGATATCTATCTTTTTTGTAACCCTGGTAAGCAGATACCCCATCGGTATCGCGCCTATAAGGTATGCCAGCAATCCGCCTAATATCAGTCCCATCATCTCCCCGTTTATTTTTCCCTGAATTCAAGCCTGATCGGCGTCCCGAAAAAACCGAAATCTTCCCTTAATATATTCTCGATAAAATTCGTGTGCGACTCCGTTATGTATTTCCGTTTATTTACAAATATCAAAAAGGTCGGCGGGCTGACCGCGACCTGCGTGATGTATGACGCCTTAAGAGGGTGCGATGAGCCCCTGAACGGGCCGCGGGATTTCATATAATCCAAAAGCCTGTTAAGCTGGGAGGTTGACAATTTGGTATTCAGGCCCTCCAGCACCTTTTTGATCGTATCCAGCGAATTATAGACATTATAGCCGGTTTTTGCAGACACGAAAATGACCGGGTACTTTTTAAGCGACGCTGCCCTGCTGTAAACCATCTCCTTATATTCCACAGGCCCGACATCGACCGTATCCCATTTATTAATACATAATATGCAGCCTTTACCTTCGCTGATCACCAGTTCCGCGATCTTAAGGTCATCCACCCTTATGCCGTCATAGCCGTCCACCATGACAAGGCAGACGCTGCTGCGCCGGATTGCCTCTTTTGCGCGCATCATGCTATATACGGAAACCGCCTCTTTTAATTTCCGTTTGTGCCTGAGGCCCGCGGTGTCTACCAGTATGAAATCGCCCTTTTCGCTTTTAAGATAGGTATCAACCGTATCCCTTGTCGTGCCCGGGATGTCGCTTACTATCACCCGCTCTTCCTTTAAGAGGTAGTTAATGAACGAGGATTTGCCCACGTTCGGCCTGCCTACAATGGCAACTCTTATCCCTTCGATCTCCGGTTCTCTTTCCGCAGCCTTTGGCAGGACAGCTGTCAGATCCGTCAATAGCTTGTTCACGCCAAGATTATGCAGCACTGAAACAGGATACGGCTCGCCAAGGCCAAGTCTGTAAAAATCGGGTACCTGGGCATTCATTTTTTCATTATCGATCTTATTAACTACAAGAATGATCTTTTTACCTGATTTGCGCAGTATGGGGGCTAGTTCCGAGTCTTGCGGCAAAAGCCCGGCCTTTCCGTCGCATACGAATAAAAGGATATCGCATTCCTCTATCGCCTTTTTGATCTGCAATTTTACGGATTTCCAGAGCTTGTCCACGTCCTCGGACAAAAAACCGCCTGTATCGGTCAGGATAAATTCTTTGCCTTCGAACTCTACTTCCTGGCTGACCCTGTCCCTTGTCGTGCCGGCCTCCTGGTACACGATCGCCTTCCTCTTATTTAATATACGGTTAAATAAGGAAGACTTCCCTACATTAGGCCGGCCGACTATAGCCACCAGCGGCAGTCCTGTATTCATGCTG
>JAPLLL010000101.1:0-9708 GCA_026387595.1 Candidatus Omnitrophota bacterium | reverse complement strand
ATCCGGCTGCCTTTGATCATATAATCTATGCCGGAAAAGATCGTCAGGGCAACGGCTATGTTCCATATTATGAAGGAATATCTGAACATCAGCAGGACGCTTAAAACAGTGGTCATCTGGAAAAATGTGGTCGCCTTGCCCCATACGCTCGGTATAAGTTCAATGTCTCCCTTGATCAGATGGATCACAACGCTTCCTATCACGATGATTATGTCCCTGCTTATGATAATTATAGGGACCCATGCCGGCAGCTGCAGGTGCGAAGGGATGCTTTTTGAAACCGAAAGGCATATGAATGCCGTAATGATCAGTACCTTATCGGCTATTGGGTCCAGGATCGTGCCCAGTTCCGTCTTCTGGTTGAACCGTCTTGCTATAAAGCCGTCCACAACATCGGTCAGCATGGCCGTGAAAAATATCGCAAGCGGGAGTATGGAAAGCAGCCTGCTTTCGCTTCTATAATAGATTATCGAACCGATAAAAAACGGCACCAGCAAAATGCGCAGTATGGTGATCCTGTTTGCTATATTCATTCTTTTATTATCTTTATCCTGTTAGGCGGCCAATATATCAGGAACGCCTTGCCGAGAAGATACTTCTTCGGGACAAATCCCCAGTACCTGGAATCCCTTGAGGAGCCGCTGTTGTCGCCCAGCACGTAATAACTGTTCTTAGGCACGGCTATCTTCTGGCCTTCCTTGCCGCTGTCTCCGCGGTTATAGTAATAAACATCACGTATCGCACCCGGTTCATTAGCAAGCTTGTCGTTGATATATATATTCCCGTTCTTTATCTCAATAACCTCCCCGCCTTTTGCAATGAGCCGTTTCACGAAATCTTTTTTTGTGTCTTCCGGATATTTAAATACGACGATGTCGCCCCTTTCCGGTTCGTGGAAACGATAGATAAATTTATTTACCAGTATCCTGTCGCCTTCCAGGAAAGTGGGCCTCATCGAACCCGACGGGATCTTGAACGCCTGCACAACGAACGTGCGTATGATCATGGCCAGCACAAAGGCTATGATTATGGACTGGCCCCATTCCTTTATCTCCAGTTTTATGCGTTTCTTAAGTTCAGGGTTCATATTACACCTTTAGCGCAGCGAAGAAGGCTTCCTGCGGTATCTGCACCTTTCCGAATTGTTTCAATCTCTTTTTACCCTCCTTTTGTTTATCCCAGAGCTTGCGTTTGCGGGTAATGTCGCCGCCGTAGCATTTGGCAGTCACATCTTTTCCGACCGAACGCACATCCTCCCTGGCTATGACCTGGCCGCCGATAGCGGCCTGCAGGGTCACGCGGAAAAGCTGCCTCGGGATCAGCTCCTTCAGTTTCTCGACGATCGCCCTGCCCTTTTGCTGCGCCTTATCCCTGTATACCAGGCAGGTAAGCGCGTCAAACGGCTCCCCGTTTATCAGGATATCCACCTTCGCTATCATTGTTGGCCGGTAATCCAGGAATTCGTAATCAAGCGAGCCGTAGCCCCGGCTTAATGATTTTATCTTATCGTAAAAATCCACTATGATCTCGGAAAGCGGCAGCTCATACGTGATCTGCGCCTTTTCCGGGCCCAGGTATTCAGTGCTTATATATTTGCCGCGGCGAGACTCTGAAAGTTCCAGAATGGTCCCGATAGATTCTTTCGGCACCAGGATATAGGCGCGCACATACGGCTCCAGGATTGATTCTATTTCACTTGACGGCGGCAGCTTAAGCGGATTGTCCACATCAAGCGCGTTCCCGTCTATTTTTATTACTTTATAGACCACGCTCGGAGTGGTTACGACAAGATTCAGGTCGTATTCGCGCTCAAGCCTTTCCTCTATTATCTCCATATGAAGGAGCCCCAGGAAACCGCACCTGAAGCCGAAACCCAAAGAAGGCGATGTCTCAGGCTCATATATAAAGGAAGCGTCCGAAAGCTTCATTTTTTCAATGGCGACCCTTAATGCCTGGAAATCCTTGCTGTTCACGGGATATATACCCGCAAATACCATGGGCTTTATTTCCCGGTATCCGGGCAAAGGGCTCTCGGCAGGCTTTGCGCTGTCTGTGACCGTTTCCCCGACCGCGATCTCTTTTGCGTCCCTTATGTTGCACGTAAGATATCCGACCTCACCTGCTTCCAATAGCCCTGTATTCTCAGGCTTGGGCCTGAATATACCCACTTCCTGGACATCGTATACCTTATTCGTCCTCATCAGTTTTACTTTTGTTGAGGCGTCCAACATGCCGTTTACGATCCTGACATAGACTATTACACCCTTGAACGTATCATAAGCGGAATCAAAAACAAGCGCCTGCAGGGGATTTTCAGCGCTCCCCTTTGGCGGCGGAATCCTCTTTACGATCGCTTCAAGTATCTCGTGTATGCCGATCCCTTCCTTGGCGCTTGCAAGCAGTATCTGGTCTTCGTTTATGCCGAGTATGTCCTGTATCTGCTCCTTTACCTTGTCTATCTGGGCATTGGCAAGGTCTATCTTGTTTATGACAGGTATAATCGTGAGGTTATGCTCTATGGCCAGGTACAGGTTGGCAACTGTCTGCGCCTCAACGCCCTGGCCCGCGTCCACAATAAGCAGCGCGCCCTCGCAAGCAGCGATCGATTTGGAAACCTCGTAGGTAAAATCAACATGGCCGGGCGTATCAATAAGGTTAAGGATATACGTTTTCCCGTCGCAAGCTACGTAATCGAGGCGGACAGCGCTTGCCTTTATCGTGATGCCTCGTTCGCGCTCAAGGTCCATATCATCCAGGAGCTGGTCCCTGAAATCGCGCTCCGCGATAGTGCCCGTGGTCTGCAGTATCCTGTCGGCCAGCGTGGACTTTCCGTGGTCAACGTGCGCTATTATCGAAAAATTACGTATTAGCTCTTTATCCACCCCGCCCCTCCTGCTTACCCAGTTGCCCTCCACGGGAGGGGCTGGGTCCATTTTTTAAAGCGATGCCCCGCCCGAATTCCAGTATTTTGTTTAATTTCGGCTTGGAATCCGCTTCCGCATAGATCCTTAATATCGGTTCTGTGCCTGATGCCCTGAACAGGAGCCAGCTTTTATCTGCGCAGATATACTTAACGCCGTCCCAGGTCTTGATATCGACTATTTTCGATCCCAGCATTTCTTTGGGCGGGTTATTTTTTAAGCCCTCAAAAAGCGCCGGCTTTTTCTCGTTCGGGAATTCGATATCCAGCCTGTCGGAACAGAATTTCCCGAACCGTTTTTCTATGTCTTTCAGTATCTCTTTTATGGACTGCCCACGCTGGGCCATCATTTCAACGATCAGGAGGCCCGCAAGCGTGCCATCCCTCTCAGGCACATAATTTTTAAAACCGATGCCGCCGGACTCTTCTCCGCCTATCAGGATATCGTCCGTCTGCATGAGCTTGCATATATATTTGAAGCCGACGGGAGTTTCGTGCAGCTTGAGCTTAAATGCCTTTGCGATCTCATCGATGAGAAAGCTGCCGGAAATGGTCTTTGCAATGGCGCCTTTCCACTTCTTATCCTCCACAAAATGAACGATCAGAAGCGAGATGATCTGGCTGCTTGTTATAAATTCGCCGTCCGGGGAAATCGCGCCTATCCTGTCAACGTCCCCGTCGGTTGCAAGCCCGATATCGCATTTTTCTTTTTTTACGGATGCAATAAGCTCTTTCAGATTGCGTTCAATGGGCTCGGGCGCAGTGCCGTTAAAGCCCGGATTTAGGCCTGCCCCGTACATGACGTCTGCCAGGATATTAAACTTTGCCTTTTTTAAAACCTCGACATCCAGGTATGACTTTAAAAATTTAAGGTGCGGGCCGTTAAGGTCGGCCTTTTTTATCTGGCCGGTTTTTTCTGCTCCTTCGGCGTCCGTGTTCTTAATTTCTGTCTTTCCCAGAAAACCTTCGATCTTTGCGATGATCTCGGGCTCTGCCGGCCCCGCATAATCCGCCTTGTATTTTATGCCGCTGTACTGCGGCGGATTATGGCTTGCCGTGACCATTACTCCGCCTATAAGCTTGTTCTGCTTTATGGAAAGGCTGAGCGCGGGCGTTGAGGTAGGTCCGTCCGACAAAAGAACCTTTATCCCGTTTGCCGCCATGACACAGGCAACCGCCTCGGCGAATTTGCTGCCCAGGAAACGGGTATCGTATCCGACAGAAACGCGTTTCCCGCCCTGGGTCTTAACGTACTCCGCGATCGCTTGAGCGACAAGACGCACATTATCAAACGTAAAATCCTCGCCGATGACCGCGCGCCACCCGTCCGTGCCAAATTTAATGCTCATGCCCTGAGTCTCCTTATCGCGTCATTCATATCTTTCGCGCCAAAAACATAGTTCCCGGCAACCAGTATATTTGCCCCAGCCTCAATAACTCCCGGAGCATTTTTATCGTTTATCCCGCCGTCTACGGAAATATCACCCTTGTAGACCTTGCGCAGTTCTTTTATTTTCGGCACCGCTGACTCGATAAATTCCTGACCGCCGAATCCGGGCTCAACGCTCATTACAAGGACAAGGTCAACCTTATCCAGAATGGCCTTTATGCTGGAGGTATCTGTTTTCGGTTTTATTGAAACGCCCGCGCGTTTTTTGAATGACTTTATCAGCCTGATCACGGCCTCCGGGTCCTTTATCGCCTCTATGTGGAACGTTATCAGATCGCTTCCCGCTTTTATGAAGGGCTCGACATATTTGGCAGGGTCTGAGATCATAAGGTGCACATCCAAAGGAAGCTTGGTTATATTGCGCACGGATCTTACCACGACGGGCCCTATTGTTATATTTGGGACAAAATGGCCGTCCATAACGTCTACGTGCAGCCAATCAGCGCCCGCTGCTTCGACCCGCTTTATGTCCTGCTGCAGATTCGCAAAATCAGCGGACAAAAGACTTGGCGCAACCAGTATCTTTTTATTGTTCATCTTTGTTCTCCCGAAAATGGTCCATTATACTTTCCCTTAACTCCACCTGAAACGCCTCATTTGACGCGGCAATATAAATGAATATGGCGATTATTATAAGCATGAAATTCCTGTTCATTATCCCGATAAGGCCGAAAAGCAGCGCAAAAAAATGGCCTATCACTACGGCTATCTGCGTTGCGCGGCGCAGGCCCACTCTGCCTGCCAGGAACGCGCGCAGGACCCTGCCCCCGTCCATGGGGAACGCCGGGAGTAAATTAAACGCGGCAAGCATCGGGTTCACCCAGAACATGTATGCGAATGTGTGCGGCCAGGTGCGAAGCGACGGATTATACAGGACCTCCGGCCCCAGGATCCTGTATAAAGGATAAAACAGGACCGCTGAAAATATAATATTAAATGCCGGGCCCGCAAGCGCTATCAACAATTCCTGCGACGGTTTTTCCGGAAATGAATTTATAGACGCGACCCCGCCTATGGGGTACAGCGTTATATCCCCGACTTGCACACCGAATGCCTTTGCGGTCAAGCTGTGAAAAAGTTCGTGCGCCGTGACGCAGCTGAAAACAAATATTATTACAAGCGCGCCTTTTATGCCTGCTGTAAAATAAAATAACACAGGCAGTATAAGAAAGGTCGTATGTATATAGACCGAGACGCCGAATACCTTAAAAAGCCTTATCCCTCTCATATATCAAAGAGCCGCTTTGAAATTTCTTTCTGAACCGCCGTTTTAACCGGGCCTACAACCGCCAGGTTCAGGTTCGACGGTTTGAAAATATCCTCTGAGATGCGTTTTATATCGCCTATCGTGACCTTATCTATACGACCCAGCACGTCCTGCTCCCTGAATTCGTGATCACCGCATATAAATTTCTCTCCGAGCCACAGCATGTGGTGCATCGTCTCCTCAAACAGCATTGAGAGCTGGCCGCGGTAAAATTCTTTTGCCCTTATAAATTCCTGTTTTGTGACTTTTCTAGTCCTTATTTTTTTAAGCTCGGCCAAAATAACTTTCATAGCGGCACCCAATTTTTTATTATCTATGCCGGCCGCGATCACCACGGCACCCGTATCGTGGTAATGCTTTATGCTCGAGGATATTTCATAGGCAAGGCCCAATTTTTCGCGCACCTCATTGAACAGCCTGGATGACATGTTCCCGCCCAGGATGATGTTCATCAGGTCCAGGCTGTATTTATCCCGGGAAAACCTGCTTACCCCGTGTATGCCTAGGGCCGCGTGCGTCTGCTCTGTCTTTTTATAATGGAAATTAACAGCGGGCGCTTTCTGGCTGAGCTCGACAGCGGTATAGTTTCGTCTTGGATGCGGAACTGTTTTGCTGAAATTTTTCTTTATCATTTCTATAAGGCCGCTTTGGGGAAGCTTGCCGGCAACCGAGATCATAATATTCCCGGGGCTGTAAAAATCTTCCCGGTATAACGCAAGGTCCTTTTCCGTCATGGCGCTGACTGTTTTGAACGTGCCCGCAAGCGGCATGCCGAGCGGCTGGTTGGGCCACAGAAGCTCGGCCAAAAGCTCATGCACGTAGTGATTCGGCATATCCATGTACATCTTTATCTCTTCCAGGATCACGAACTTCTCTTTATCAAAGTCGCTTTTGGCAATGACCGGGTTCAGGGTCATGTCAACCAGAACGTCTATCGCCAAGGCAGCGTCTTTGCTCATGACCTTTGCCAGATAACAGGTAAATTCCTCGCCCGTAAACCCGTTTAATGCTCCGCCACGGCCCTCTATTGTTTCTTTCAGTTCTTTCGCTGAGCGCTTTTTGGTGCCCTTAAAGACCATGTGCTCCAAAAAATGGCTTATGCCTGATTGTTTTTTGTCCTCGTATCTGCCGCCTACGCCTATCCACACGCCCACAGAAACTGACTCCATGTAAGGCATATCCGCCAGGACGACCGTAAGGCCGTTTTCAAGTATTACCTTTTTATACGTCATCTGTCCTTTTCCCCTGCGCGTCCAGGTAACTTTGCAATATTATCTGCGCGGAAAGCATATCATTTATTTTTTTGCGCTTCGCCCTTGAGACATCCATAAAAACAAGGTCCCTCTCTATCTGAAGCGATGTCAGCCGCTCATCCCACATCGTAACCAGAACGCTTGTCTTTTCCTTCAGCCGATCAGCGAACCCGATTACTTCCTTTGCCATCGGGCCTTCAGTGCCGTTCATGTTAAGCGGCAGGCCCACCACTATGTTCCCGGCCTCATTTTCTTTCGCAAAGTCGCAGATCTGCTGTATTGCCGCATCCGGATCCTCGCCGGCAATGGACTTAATACCCTGGGCAATAATACCCATGGGGTCGCTCATCGCAACGCCTATCCGTTTCCTTCCGACATCCAGTCCTATGATCCTCATAATACCTTTACGATCTTACCGTTTCTTTCAACAAACCTTCGGCCTTCTTTCTTCAGTACCTTTTTCAGGGCCTGAAAACTTCCGATATCCTCCCAACCGTAAGAACCTTTTACGCAATAGATATTGCTCACTTTTTCCATTACGGCATAATCAACGGATATGTCCGGAAGATTTCTATAAAGTTTACTCGTTATCCTGCGTCTTTGCAAATTATTATGGATCTCAGGCGCGAATTTTTTAAATGCGCCCAGTATCGTATTTACCCTGAATATAAAACCACCTGCATTCCAGAAATAATTTCCGTTCTTTACAAACCGCCTTGCGGTCTTTAGATCCGGCTTCTCCGTAAATCTGTCTACCTTATATATACCGCCGGCTGCAGCTTGCCGGGCTGCGGCTTTTATGTACCCGAAACCTGTTGACGGGAACGTAGGTTTTATACCCAGCACAACTATAGCGTCGTTATCCTGCGCAAATTCAGCAGCCCTTTTAAGAGAGGCGATATATTTTTTCTCGTCTTTTATATACTGATCAGCCGGCAGAACCGCTGCTATAACATCCCCGAACCGCTTCTTTAGTTCAAGTGCCGCCCACGCAATAGCCGGGGCAGTGTTACGTGAAACCGGCTCAAGCAGAAGATTTTGCCCGATTCCCGGGAAATCTTTTTTTACGAGCCCGGCATGCGCCTTGTTCGCCGCAACAAGTATATTCCCCGCAGGCGTAAGCTTTTTTGCCCTGCCAAGGGTTACCTTAAACAGCGTTTGGCGGTTGCGGGTAACGGACAAAAAGGCCTTTGGCTTGGCATTGCTTGAAAGCGGACGCAGGCGTTTGCCTTTGCCGCCTACCAATATAACCGCGTAAACTTTATTTTCCATGAATCGCTTTCGCCATCTTCTCGGCAAACCGTTCCACTGCCAGTACCGGGTTCTTATTTGCCGCAATTATTTTAACGATCGCACTTCCCACTATTACCCCGTCCGCGATCTTTACCATCTGTTTTGCCTGCTCCGGAGTTGAAACTCCGAAACCGATACACACGGGTTTTTTTGTCATGGACTTTATCAGTCTTACCTTTTGCGTTATCTCAGGCGGGAGTTTTCTTCGCGCGCCTGTTACCCCTGTTAATGACACATAATAGATAAAACCCGTTGAATCCCTTGCTATATTTCTTATTCTTTCCTTTGTAGAAGTCGGCGCAGCCAGGAATATTGTAGCCACTCTTGCGCGCCTTCCCAGCGTTACCAGTTCTTTTGCCTCTTCGCAGGGAAGATCCGGTATAATCACGCCGTCCACTCCATAGCGGTTGCAATCGCTAATAAAACGCGCCGGTCCATACTGCAGGACCGGATTATAATATGTCATGAACGCTATCGGCACCTGCGTTGTTTTCCGCAGGCCCTTTACCGCCGAAAAGATCTTGGCCAGATTAACCCCGGCCTTAAGCGCCCTTTGCGATGCAGCTTGTATTGTAGGGCCATCTGCTAAGGGATCTGAGAACGGGATGCCAAGTTCAATAATATCCACACCCGCCTTTTCCAGCACCGGCACAAGCTTTTTTGTAACTGCCAGAGTAGGATCCCCTGCCGTGATATAAGCGATAAACGTCTTTTGCCTGTTTTGTTTCACCTGTCTGAATTTTGTATCTATTCTATTCATTTTTTTCCTTGTTACCGCTTTTATATAAGCTTTCTCACGATCAATACGCAAACCCCGACGATCAGGAAAAGCGCGGTTAAAAATATGATGTCCGCTGTTTTCTCCAGTTTATATCTGCGCTTCCGGTCTTTTGTTTTTATTGCCGTATAAGAAATAATACATGCGATAAGGAATAAAATGGCGCCTATCGAAGCCAGCTCATCGCAAATGGTGTTGAGCCTGCTTAAGGTACTGATGATATTCAATATCCCTATCAGCGTAACACACACCCCGACCATTGCGGCAGATACGGAAAATATGTGGATCGAAATATTCTCTTCCTGTTTTTCGACAAAACTTTCCTGCGTCATTTTATTTGCTCCTTAGTCCCGATCCTGCTTTAACGGATGTATCCGCAGGTCACGTGGAACAATTTATGTTCCAGTATACAAACCCTGCGGTATGAATCGGCCTGCATAAAACATGAACTTATTATATACAGCACGATCGCCGCAAGCAGCAGCTTCACATATATGGGCTTAACAGCATCTTTTTTATTATTTTCAACCATCAATTCTTTCAATGTACGCTACCAGCCGTCTTTAACTAATAGGTCGTCCGAAGGAGAATGAACCGGGTGCGGATTGCTCGAAACCGCAACGTGATATATATACCATCCTTTATCTAACGGATGTGCCGTTAGCGGCACATCGGGTGCGTAAGGAAGAAACCTATAGTTAGGATCACGCGTATACAACATTTGATAGACATATACGTTCCCTATGT
>JAPLLL010000132.1 GCA_026387595.1 Candidatus Omnitrophota bacterium | reverse complement strand
TTAAAATAGCCGCCAGGTCATTTACATCGCTTATCTGTATCTGGGCGTAATCCGAGGCGTGTTCTTTCGGAATTACCCATATTTCATACGGGAAACGCGAGGCAAAAGGCGTAAATGACAGAAAAGAGCGGTTCTCCGCAACCGTCAGCTCTTTCTCGTATACCTCCTGTCTGATCATATCGCAATAAACGCAGCGCTCGCGATAATTAAAATAAGTCTCTGAGCCCTCTATCTCCCCGCTTACCCTTTTTGGCGTAAACGGCAGGGCTATCAGCTGCGAATGGGGGTGTTCCAATGAAGCGCCCGCTGAAAAACCGTAATTCTTGAAAATAAGGACGTACTTAAATCTCTTATCTTTTCTCAGATCCAGGCTTCGGTCCCTGTACATCCACATAAGGTCGCGTACTTCCTGTTCATCCCTGTCCGCTATTTCCTTGTCATGATGGATGGTTTCTATGATGACTTCATGGGCGCCGATCCCGTTCATCATATCAAACATGCCTATGCCTGTCTTATCAATATTGCCTTCGATCTGAAGCGCGGGAAATTTATTCGGGACCACCCTTAACGTCCAGCCGGGCGTATTCTTATCCCGCTTTACGTTGCCGTAAGCCGTTATCTCCGGAGGCGTCATCTTTTCGTTGCCGGGGCAGAAGGCGCAGGTCCCGCCTTTTTTCTGGTGGACCTCGATTTCATAGTTCTCGGGGCCTTTTGGCTTATCGTTGTTAATAATAACCCATCTTCCCGTGATCGGGTCTTTTCTTAGTTCAGGCATTTTTTTAACCTATATCCAGTTCTCTTAAATATTTCGCAGCCTCTTCGGGAGGCGTGGGGTTTATATACACGCCGGTGCCCCATTCAAACCCGGCCACCCTTGTGAGCCGCGGTATTATTTCTATGTGCCAGTGGTAATCATCCTCTATTGTTTTCCAGTAGCCGGCCTTCCTGCCTGTCCTGAAGGGAGCCGTATGCACGATAAAATTATACGGCGGGTCGCCCAATGATGCCTTCAGTTTTGCCAGGGTCATTTTAAGTATCCTTGCAAGGTCCATCCTTGCGGATTCAGGCGTTTTTGTAAAATCGCAGCTATGCTGCTTGGGTAGGATCCAGGTCTCAAACGGGAACCGCGACGCGAACGGCGCTATTGCCACAAAACCGTCTATATCAAGGATCACCCTGTCCTGTTTATCCAGTTCCTGCCTTAAGATATCGCAGTAGATGCATCTTTCTTTATAATCAAAATATTTCTTTGAACCGGCCAGCTCTTCTTTTACGAGTTTGGGATTTACCGGCGTGGCAATAAGCTGGGAGCGGGAATGTTTATACATGGTAGATCCGGCGGTAACGCCGTAATTTTTAAATATAAGGACATACTTGAAACGCGGGTCCTTTTCAAGATCGGACACCCTGTAGATATACGTATCTATTACCTTTTTTATCTGCTCCGGCTCAAGATCAGCCATATGGGCGGTATGCGTTTGCGTCTCCACAACAACCTCATGCGCGCCTACCCCGTTCATCAGGTCATAAATACCTTTCCCGTGCCGGTTAAGCGTGCCTTCGATCCTTAATATCGGGGATATGCTCGGCACAACGCGCACGGCCCAGCCCGGCTGGTTCGGTTTGGTCCCGGGCTGCCTTAGGGCGTATATCTCCGGCGGGGTGTTTGATTCTTTGCCTTCGCAGAACGGGCATTCAGTATCAACGATCTTACCCTGGCTGATAAGAAAATCTTCAGGCCTTTTTGCGCGTTCAGCCGCGATTATAACCCACCTTCCTGTAATAGGGTCCCGCCTTAATTGGGGCATCAGTGTTTCCTCTCCAATACACGTAAAAAATCGTTTGAATCAACAACGCCCAGGATGTTCTTATGCTTATCCTGGACTATAATAACGTCCGCTTCTTTCTCGCGCAGCTGCTTGAGGACCTCGCTCAAAAGCGAAAGCTCATTAACGATCAGTGCCTTTTTGGTTATCAGGTCCTTTATAGGAATATCAAGCCCCTCGCCTGAAACACCTATCGGCAGCAGCTCTTCCGGCTTCAACACCTCAAAGAGCCTTTCCCGCAGATACTCATAGAAGGTGGTAACAAGTATCCGCTTAAAGCTGATCGTCATCGGGAAGAAAGGCTTGCCTTCTATAAAATTCAGATGGCACTCGATCGTGCTCTGCCCGGTGCGCGGGTCTATCGTAAGAAAATACCTCAATGAACTGTCCGGAACGTCCTCTTCCTTGCCTTCCGGTATCGCCGCAAGATACGTCAGCTTGTATACTTCGTCGGGGCTGACCCCGAGATCCTTAAAATTCGCGCCGATATATTCCGCCAGGTCCCAATCCTGGTCGCTGTATGCGGGAACGTATTTCTCCAGGGTATCTATTGCGTCGGCAAGGAATACGCCCAGGGCCACATCAATGTTTTTATACAGGAAACCGGCGCACAGGATCGCCGCGTCATCGGACTGGCCCGGCCCAAGCTTGTGCCGTATGTAGAAATATCTTGGGATCGGCTATCAGGCCCTGTTTTTTAAAGTCCTCTATCTCGCTTTCGTGCGGCTGATGGGCAAGGACTTCGCCGTCAAGGCCCATGCGTTCCATCACCTCTATGTTCAGAAGGTAGCAGGAACCGTATCCGATAGTAATGCCGTATTTCTTTTCGGCCGCTTTACGGGTCGGAGGGCTGTCCCTTAATCCGCCGAGATAGAGCCCTTTTACCACATCGTACGGATTTATTATCTTTGTTTTAAAGAGCGGTATTCCTAAAAGCGGGGTGCCCTTCACGGACAAAAGCCGGTTCGGCCTTTCGCCTTTTATCACCCGCCTTGCAAATTCGACTATCTCGTCAATGAGCCTCTGGCGTTTTTCTTTTATTACATCGGGCTCTTTGTCAAGGCCCCGCACTATATCGTCAACAGAGGTATTTACAAAAAAACGTTTATGGAACGCGCCCGCGCCGTTATGGGCCCTGCCTTCCATAGATTGCATGAATCTCAGCTCTTCGACTCCGGCAGTCGTATCCAACCGCTCCGAATTTCTTAATCCTTTGTAATCCGCCTGTATCAGTTCCCTCGGAGCGATCTTTACGTCTTGCGGCATAATTTGTTAATTATATCACAAACAATAAACTTTGCAATATTTATTCTGCTACG
>JAPLLL010000097.1:4030-4381 GCA_026387595.1 Candidatus Omnitrophota bacterium | reverse complement strand
GGATTATGGATATAGCCGTCAAAGAAATGCTCCGTGTCATAGAAAACCCGGCGGTCTTTGGATCTCAGGTACTTGACAGAGTCGGATATCATTTTAAGATTTTCCTCGAGCGGGATCTTAAATACGTCCCGAACATGCAGATCCCAGCTCTTGCCGGAGATCGTAATGATCTTTGTGCCGGCCGAAAGCAGCCCTTTAAGTACCGGGTCCCGGCTGGCGGTTGTCTTTGCGTGTCTTGTGCTTCCAAAGGCCGTCACCATAGAGTTCTTCAGGCGCACTTTTTTTATCTTCCTGAAAAATTCCATATCCTTCGGATTTGCGCCCGGCCAGCCGCCCTCACTGTAATGGATG
>JAPLLL010000097.1:3649-3990 GCA_026387595.1 Candidatus Omnitrophota bacterium | reverse complement strand
TGCCAAGCTCGTCCAGTTTTTGCGTAATCCGTATCTTGTCGGCAACCGAGAACGAAATACCTTCTGTCTGGGCGCCGTCCCGCAAAGTGGTATCGTACAAGATTACCTTCAACCAGCTCCTCCTTTCATAAACCCAACGCCCTCATATTAGGAGGGGCTGGGTTCATTTTTTCTTTCCCTTTCCCAGTTCAAACGCGCTGTGAAGGGCGCGCACCGCCTCATCGGCGTTTTGTTTATCAATAACGCAGGATATCTTTATTTCGCTCGTGGATATCATCTCGATATTAATATCCTTAGCCGCAAGCGCCTCGAACGTTTTTGCCGCGACACCGCTGTGGCTC
>JAPLLL010000097.1:0-3635 GCA_026387595.1 Candidatus Omnitrophota bacterium | reverse complement strand
GACGATCGAGACCTTTGCTATATCCTTATCTACGGTCACGTCGCTTGCGCCTATTTTTTCGCATATGGCCTTTGCGACCTTGACGGTCTTATTCACATCTTCGCCGGGCACCGTGAACGACACGTCCGTGGCGCCGGTCCGGGATGTGTTCTGGACTATCATGTCTACGTTTATGTTCTGTTTCGCGATCTCCTTGAATATCTTCGCGGCTATACCCGGCTTGTCGGGGACGTCGCAGATCGTTACCTTTGCCTCGTTTTTATTCACCGCAATACCTGAAACAACTATATCTTCCATCGCCTTTACCTCCTTGGAGATTATGGTGCCGACCTTATCCAAAAAGCTTGACCTTACATGTATCGGGACCCCGAATTTCATCGCGAATTCTATCGAGCGCGGCTGTAATACCTGCGCGCCCAGGGACGCCAGCTCGAACATTTCCTCGTAGCTTAAACGGTCTATCTTTTTTGCGTCCGGCACGATCCTGGGATCCGAAGTGAAAACCCCTTCAACGTCGGTATACATCTCGCAGCTGTCCGCTTTTAAAACCTTTGCGAGGGCAACCGCGGTCAGATTGGAGCCGCCCCTTCCGAGCGTGGTTATGTCCTGTTTAAGGTTTACACCCTGGAATCCGGCCACGATAACGATCTTGCCCTTTTTCAATTCCTCGGTAATGCGTTTGGCGTTGATATCCATTATGCGCGCCTTGGTAAAGGAGTCGTCGGTTATTATGCCCACCTGCGCGCCGGTAAACGAAATAGCGTCTTCACCCAGCTGATGGATCGCCATTGCCAGAAGCGCGCATGAGACCTGTTCGCCAGTAGATATCAGCATATCCATCTCTCTTTCGGAGGGCTGGTTCGTGATCTTATTGGCAAGCGCTATGAGCTCGTCCGTGGTATCACCGAGCGCGGATACCACTACCACGATCTTATAACCGCTCTTTTTACTGGCGACGACCCTGGCCGCGACATTCTGTATCTTTTCCACATCGGCAACGCTTGACCCGCCGAATTTCTGTACCAGCAGTTTAGGCATATATATTCTTGTTACCTCACTTTCCCTTGCCTGTAAAATACCCCATCAGGTCCCAGCCCGCGTTAAAAACAAGGCTGCTTTCATACGCGATCTTTTCGCTGTAGGCATCGAACTGGTCTGGGGTTATATCCTTGCCGTATATCGCAAACGGTATGGGGTCCACGCTGTGCGTGCGTATCGAGATCGGGGTTGCGTGGTCAGGCAAAACCATGATCCTGAAATTTTTATTATCTTTGAAATGCTTTAATATAGTGCCTACGACAAGGCTGTCGAAATTTTCTATCGCGAGCAGTTTTTCCCTTACATCGCCGTTATGGCCCGCTTCATCAGGCGCCTCAACATGCACGAATACAAAATCTTTATGCTCCAGCGATTTGATCGCGTATTCCGCCTTCGCCTTATAGTCGGTGTCATAATAACCTGTTGCGCCCGGCACATTTATAGGGTCAAGCCCTATGATCTTGCCGATACCTTTGATAAGGTCAACTGCGGATATTATTGAACCGATCAGGCCAAATTTTTCCCGGAAACTGGGCATACTAGGCTTCGAGCCCTGGCCCCACAGCCAGATCATGTTTGCCGGATTTTCTTTAAGGTCCAGCCTGACCTTGTTCACTTCATGACTTTCCAATGCGGGCCGGCTCTCTTCCATAAGCTTTATCAAAAACTCGGCGCCTTTTCCCTTGGGCAGATTTTTTGATATCTTCTGGGACAATATGTTATGCGGCGGAACGCACGCAGTTGACTTAAGGTCCTCGATGTTGTAGCTCACATCGGGCTTTACCACCATAAGGTGCCTGTAGCTTACTCCTGGATAAAATTTTATATGTCCCTTCCCCAGTTTCTCATCAATAAATCTTATAAGCACCTGGGCCTCTTTGGATGAGATATGGCCCGCGCTGTAATCTGCCATTACATCGCCCGAAGCAGTAATAAGATTACATCTAAAGGCAATGTCAAACTCTCCCAGCTCAACGCCCATGTTGGCCGCTTCCAGCGGCCCCCTGCCTGAATAATATTTCTTCGGGTCATATCCGAGTATGGCAAGGTTCGCAACGTCGCTTGCCGGCTCAAGGCCTGACGGTATTGTAACGGCCCTGCCTATCTGGCCGTTCTTCACCATATAATCCATATTGGGCTTGCGCGCCGACTCTATCGGAGTTTTGCCGTCCAGCTCCTTAAGCGGCCTATCCGCCATCCCGTCTGCAACTAACACTATATACTTCATATTAGTATCCGATTTCATTCAGCACCAAGTCCAGCTTGGGTTTTACAACCTTCGGCTGTTCAACCGATTTTATGGCCCTGTCAGGGTCCTTCAACCCGTGACCGGTAAGGATACAAACTATGGTCGCCGGCTGCTTAAAATACTTCCTGCGGGCGTATTCTATCAATCCTGCGACCGAAGCCGCTGAGGCGGGTTCGCAAAACACGCCTTCCTTGTTCGCAAGCAGCTTATACGCTTCCAGTATTTTTTCATCGCTCACCATGTCGATCACACCTTTGGATTCGTCACGCGCCTGTTCTGCCTGTTTCCAGCTTGCGGGGTTGCCTATCCGTATCGCAGTGGCAATGGTCTCGGGCTTTTTTACGATATGGCCGCGGACTATCGGCGCTGCGCCTTCTGCCTGATACCCCATCATTTTTGGCAGTTTATCTATAATGCCGGCCTTTTTGTATTCCTTGTAGCCTTTCCAGTAGGCAGTGATATTCCCTGCGTTTCCTACGGGTATAAAATGATAATCCGGCGGCATTCCCAGCTGCTCGCATATTTCAAACGAGCCGGTTTTCTGGCCCTCTATCCTGAACGGGTTAATGGAATTGACCAACGTGATCGGGCATTTTTTGCTTATCTCACGGACAAGGCCCAACGCATCGTCAAAATTTCCGTCAACAGCTATCACCTGCGCGCCGTGGATCATTGCCTGCGCCAGCTTGCCGAGTGCAATAGCATCCTTGGGCAAAAGCACAACGCATTTGATGCCTGCGCGCGCCGCATAACATGCCGCCGAAGCAGAGGTGTTGCCGGTTGACGCGCATATTATAGCGTCCGAGCCCGCCTCAAGCGCCTTTGAAACAGCAAGCGTCATCCCCCTGTCCTTGAACGAACCGGTCGGGTTGAGCCCTTCGTATTTAAGAAATACCTTTGAACCGTGGCCCACAAGCGTGCTCAGAAAATTCGAGTAGACAAGGGGCGTGTTGCCCTCGTTAAGCGTCACATTAGGCGTCTCATCGGTTATCGGTAAATATTTTTTATACCTGTGTATTATACCCTGCCATCTCATAGCGACTCCATTCTTATTGCAACCGGTTTCTTATTTATCGCGGGCATCCTGCCTATCGTAGCCAGCGCTTTTTTCATATCTGATTCAAGCGCTGAATGCGTTACCATTACAACCGGCACACTGCCTTCCCTTCGTTCCTCTTTCTGATGCACGCTCGCGATGCTAATATTATTTTCCCCTAGAATACCCGCTATCTTGGCAAGCACGCCGGGTTTATCCAGCGCTGAAACACGGATATAGTATCTGCTCTTTATGTCATCCATCCTGCGGACTTTTAAAGCACCGGCGGCTAATCCGGACTGCGGCACCCTG
>JAPLLL010000119.1:16541-23163 GCA_026387595.1 Candidatus Omnitrophota bacterium | reverse complement strand
GCGAACATGGCCTGGAATATCATGAATGCCCTGTGCGGTATATTCGCTGCATAGGCCGCATAAGGCTCACAGCCCACCCCCCTTAGGCCGAACCATTCAAAACCGCCCCAGAACCCGTGCTGAGGCCCGAAAGAAAGACTGTAGCCGAACAGTACCCATTGCAAACTCAACACGCAAAGAGCCATAAGGCACTGCATCAGGATGCCGAGCACGTTTTTACGCCTTACCATGCCCCCGTAAAAGAAGGCAAGGCCTGGCACCATAAGCATCACTAATGCGGCCGAGAACAATACAAATGCTGTATCACCTGTATTTATAATAGGTTGCGTCATTTTTTGTTCTCCTTGTTCATATCCCTCGCCATACATGTAAAATTCAATGGCTCGGGATGATTTTTACTGGTGCAAAACCCTGAAAAATCAAAAGGCGTCCCTACCCATTCAACGGGTAAGGGACGCCTTAGTCCCTAAAAAAAGAGCCTTTTAGCGCAATCGGCTAAAAGACTTCAACGTCTTTTTACTCCTTTGTACAAAACAACTATATCACGTTTTAAAAAAATGTCAAGCAAAATCTTCTAGGAATTTCTACCATAGTTTGCTTGATCCTGAGGAGCCTTTATTGTAGACTCGGCGACGAATGGGTCAACAAAAATTTTGAAATTTCTTGCGAGAGATTATTCTTCGGACTCGATTATTTGCGGTATTTCGGCGATAAGCGTATTAAGCCGCCCTACTTCCTGTTTCATTTTTTCGATTAATACAGCGCGTTTTGAATCATCCCTGATATTTTCCGGCTTTAATAATTCCGATGCTGTTTGAGAAATCGATACCAAGGGCTGGGGCAGCTCTGAAGAAAAAGTAGTGAGAAGCAGATTTTTAAGGCGCTCGCTTTCGATCTTTGCCGCCGCCTCAAGGGCTGTTGCTGCAAGCTGGGCTCCTTCAACTGCCAGCGCGGTCTGGCTGACAAATACCTCCAGGATATGCCATTGTTCCGGGTCTATAAATTGTTTATCCTGCACGGGGAAAACCCCGAGCACCCCTACTGTCTTTTCAGAACCTACAAAAGGCAGGTAAACGCCTTTTGAGCCCGGAAGGGTATCCGTATCCCTGCCGGCTGATTTTTTATTTTCATACGACCATTGCGCTACGGCAATTTCATTCGGGGAAAGATCCAGCTCTTCCCTATTGCCAAAACGCGGGGTAAGTTTCTTATTCGCGTCCGGAGTAAGGATAACAGTGCGGCATTTAAAAAACTCCTGAACATGCTTAAGCGAAATTTTAAAGAGCTCATCCGGATATGAGCTCTTTGACAATTCCCGGCTCAAGGCATAAAGGACCTGTGTCCTATCCTCCCTAAAACGCAGCATGCTGGCTTGGCGGCGAAGCCGGCCTGTTAAATGGGCTATGGCAAAACCTACAATGAGCATAACGGCAAAAGTCAGGGTATATTCAATGTCGGCTACCGCAAATGTAAAATACGGGGGCACAAAAAAGAAATCAAAGAATAAAACACTTAAAAAAGACGCTATCATGGACATCCTGCGGCCGTATTTAAAAGCGACCCAGGTTACTCCAAGAAAATAGAGCATTATCAAATTCACAAGAGCCAAATAACCCAGCAATACCCAGTCTATTAAGGTACAAAAGATCACAATGCATAATGTTTTCAAAAAATTCTTCCAGGAAAAAGGGGCCATGCCCCTGGGCGCAACTTCAATGGGCTCATCCTGGGCTTCGCCGCTTAATAGATACAGGTCTATCCCCTGGCACTTACGGGCCAATCTATCAATAAGGGAGCCGAAAACATATTCCCTCCATCCCGGTTTTTCCGGCTTGCCTAAAATTATTTTAGTAATATTTTTTGAACGGGCATATGAGATCAGCGTCTCTGCGATATCCTGTCCGCTAAGCGTTGCCACCTGTGCCCCTAAATTTTCCGCAAGGCGCATCGTTTCCGATATCCTGGCCCTGTCCTTTTCATTTGATTCCAGGCTGGTCTCTACATACGCAACGGTCCAGTTTACCCCTAGATCCGACGCAATGCGTTTGCCCGCCCTGATCAGGCCCATGGCCTCGGGGCTGGGCGATATGCATACCAGGAACCTGTCCCTGGCGCCCCATACCTTTGAAATAGCATGGGCCTGTTTATATGACATCAGTTTTTCATCCACGTTGTGCGCGGTATAACGAAGCGCCAATTGCCGCAACGCGATAAGATTGCCCGGCTGGAAGAAATGCTGGGCTGCCCTTTGGGCCATCTCCCCGAGATAAACCTTCCCGTCCTTAAGGCGCTTTAAGAGATTTTCAGTGGGCAGGTCTACAAGCTCTATCTCATCGGCCTTTTCAACAAGCGTATCGGGTACGGTCTCGCGGACGGTAACGCCGGTGATCTGGGCCACAACATCGGTTGCGCTTTCGCAATGCTGGACATTAAGTGTAGTATAGACATCTATTCCTTTATCAAGGAGCTCTTCCACATCCTGCCATCTTTTGGGATGGCGCGAACCAGGGGCATTGGTATGGGCTAATTCATCTACCAGTATAAGAGCAGGTTTTCTTTCTAACGCGGCATCAATATCAAATTCGCGCAATTCAACATTCTTATATTGGATAATTTTTGCCGGGAGGATCTCCAGGCCTTCGAGAAGGGCTTCGGTTTCAACGCGTTTATGTGTCTCAACCCAGCCAGCAACAACGTCAATGCCTTCCTTTTTCTGCATCCTTGCGGTCTCAAGCATTGAGTAGGTTTTGCCTACTCCGGCGGCCGCGCCAAAGAAGATCTTAAGCTTGCCTCTATGGGATTCTTCGCGCTTGATATTTTCTAATAATTCATCCGGATTGGGCCTGTCCATATTTTACCTCAATTTGCCTGCCTGCCGGCAAGGCAGGAAGTTTGCTGATCCAGCGCCAAATTCAATTCTACCACATTTACGACCGGTTCGCCTATTATTCCGAAGAAACGTCCGCTGGTATGTTGATCCATGATCTTTTTTACAAGTTCTTTGGATGACCTGCGCGCATGCGCAACCCGGGGAATTTGATAATACGCAGCCGCTAAGCTGATATGCGGATCTAAACCGCTTGCCGAAGAAGTAACAAGATCTACAGGTATGGGGTTCTTATTGTCAGGATCGGCATCTTTTAACAACTTGATCCGCGTTTTTACGGCATCCAACAGCGCTGTATTGGACGACCCCAGGTTTGACCCTGATGAGGCTGCCGCGTTAAACGGAACAGGCGATGTTGCTGAAGGACGTCCCCAAAAATACCCGGGATCGCTAAAAGACTGACCGATAAGCGCCGAACCGATCGGTTTGCCGTCTCGATAGATCAAGCTGCCATTTGACTGTTTATGGAAAAAGGTCTGGGCTGTCCCGGTTACAAATAACGGATAAATAACCCCGGTTATTACCGATAGGATGATAAACAACAAAATTGCCGGACGTATTTGTTCTTTGAACATCTTCCATCTCCTCTAGTGGACCAATTTTAAAGCAACCAGGATCATATCGATCAGCTTGATCCCGATAAACGGCGCAATAATTCCGCCTACCCCATAGACCAGTAAATTATCCCGCAAAAGCCAGCTTGCCGGCATGGGCTTATATTTAACTCCGCGCAGGGCCAGGGGGATCAGCAATATGATAATAAGCGCGTTAAAAATAACAGCCGACAAAACAGCGCTCTGGGGCGTGGCAAGCCGCATGATATTAAGCGCGTTCAGCGCGGGATATGTCCCTGCGAATGCCGCAGGGATTATCGCAAAATATTTTGACACGTCATTGGCAATACTGAAGGTAGTCAATGAGCCGCGTGTCATAAGCAGCTGTTTTCCGATCTCGACGACTTCAATAAGCTTTGTCGGATTGGAATCAAGATCAACCATGTTACCAGCTTCTTTTGCCGCCTGGGTTCCCGTATTCATTGCCACGGCAACGTCTGCCTGAGCAAGGGCCGGCGCATCATTTGTTCCATCCCCGGTCATGGCGACAAGCCTGCCGCCCTCTTGCATCTTACGGATGAATTTGAGTTTAGATTCGGGAGTAGCCTGGGCCAGGAAATCATCCATGCCGGCTTCGGCAGCGATCGCGGCAGCGGTCAGCGGATTGTCTCCGGTGATCATTACGGTCTTAATGCCCATTCGCCTCAATTCGGCAAAACGCTCCCTTATGCCGCCTTTGACAATATCCTTCAAATGGATCACGCCCAGCACATTTTTATGTTCGGCCACTACCAGCGGGGTGCCTCCGCTTTTGGAAATAGACGTAATGGCTATTTTTAAATCTTCCGGGAACGCGCCCCCAAGTTCTTTTACATAGCGTTCAATAGCGTCAACCGCGCCCTTCCTGATCTGTCTGCCGTCTCCCAGGTCAACACCGCTCATCCGCGTCTGCGCCGTAAACGGGATAAATTTTGCGTGAAGTTCATGGATGTGGCGTTCTCTTATACCGTATTTTTCCTTGGCCAATATAACAATACTTCTGCCTTCGGGTGTTTCATCTGCCAGAGAAGCTATCTGCGCCGCATCTGCCAAAGATTCAACGCTTACGCCGTGAGCAGGCGCAAAAGTAACAGCCTGCCTGTTGCCCAAAGTGATAGTGCCGGTCTTGTCTAAAAGCAGGACGTCCACGTCCCCGGATGCTTCTACGGCCCGGCCCGATGTGGCAATGACATTAGCCTGGATCATCCTGTCCATTCCCGCAATCCCGATAGCGGGCAGCAATCCGCCGATGGTCGTAGGGATAAGGCAGACCAAAAGCGCGACCAGTACAGTGACTGTAACCGGAACTCCCTGCCCCGCGGAAATTACGCTGTAGATCGAGAACGGTAAAAGCGTAACGGTTGCTAAAAGAAAAATGAGCGTAAAAACCGCAAGTAAAATACTTAACGCGATCTCATTGGGGGTTTTCTGGCGTTTGGCCCCTTCCACCATCGTGATCATATGGTCAAGAAACGTCTCACCGGGGTTGGAGCTGATGCGTACCACAAGCCAATCGGAAAGAACGCGTGTACCTCCGGTAACAGCGCTGCGGTCCCCGCCGCTTTCGCGTATAACAGGTGCGCTCTCCCCGGTGATCGCGCTTTCATCAACGCTTGCCACGCCCTCGATAACTTCTCCGTCCATTGGTACGATATCGCCCGCTTCAACAAGAACTATATCCCCTTTTCGCAGCGTTGAGGCAGAAACTTTTTTATGATCGGCGCCATATTGGGCCTTAGAAAGCTTCTTGGCAAGGGTATCCTGACGGGCCTTGCGTAAACTTGCCGCCTGTGCCTTTCCCCTGCCTTCAGCCATGCTTTCCGAAAAATTAGCAAATATGAGCGTAAACCACAGCCACAAAGTAATAGCCAGAATAAAACCGGCCGGCGCTTCCCCGTGACCCAGCAATGTCTGAACATACAGACCGGTGGTTAGTATGCTCCCCGCCAAGACCACGAACATTACCGGATTCTTGACCTGATGCCGGGGATCCAGTTTTCTTACAGCGTCAATAGCTGCGGGGCCGGCTATGGATAGATCAAATAAAGATCTTGGTTTGTGTGTTTTACTCATATCATGACCCCGCTAACATTAAATGTTCAACGATAGGGCCCAAAGCCAATGCCGGGAAAAACGTCAGCGCCCCGACAATTAAAACAACCATGACCAGAAATACGATGAAAAGCAGGTTATGCGTAGGCAGTGTTCCCTGGCTTGCAGGCACTATTTTTTTCCTGGAAAGCGAACCTGCGATAGCAAGCGCCGGTATCGCAAGCCAATATCTGGCAAAGAACATGGCTAAACCCTGGGTAATATTATAGAAAATGGTATTTGTGGTCAACCCGGCAAATGCGCTCCCGTTATTATTGCTTACCGATGAAAAGGCATATAATATTTCGCTGAATCCGTGGGGTCCGGGGTTTAAGATCGAACTCTTACCTGCGGGCAGAATCACTGAAACTGCAGTGCCTACAAGCACCAGTATGGGCGGTATTAAGATCATAATAGAAGCCATCTTCATTTCATAGGCTTCTATTTTTTTACCTAAATATTCAGGGGTGCGGCCGATCATAAGGCCGGAGACAAAAACAGCGATAATAATAAACGCGATCATGCCGTAAAGGCCTGAACCGACTCCGCCAAATACCACTTCCCCTAATTGCATGAGCCACATCAGGATCATTCCGCCAAGAGGCATATATGAATCATGCATGGAATTTACCGAGCCGTTGGATGCCGCTGTTGTAGCGGTTGCCCAAATAGCGGAATTTACAATGCCAAAACGCGCTTCCTTGCCTTCCATATTGCCGCCGGGCTGTATGGCACTTGCGCCTTGGTCAATCCCTAATTGGCCAAACAAAGGATTGCCTTTTTGTTCAACCTGCACGCATCCGAAAAGACATGGAATAAAAATTATCAACATGGCTATAAGTATTGCCCAGCCCTGGCGCCTGTCCCTGACCATGTAGCCAAAGGTATAACACAGCGCCGCGGCTATCAAAAGTATGGCCAGCATTTCCAGAAAATTTGATAATGGTGTCGGATTTTCAAACGGATGCGCCGAATTTACATTAAAAAAACCGCCGCCGTTAGTGCCTAATTGTTTTATGGCTACTTGCGAAGCGTCAGGGCCCAAAGCAAT
>JAPLLL010000119.1:0-16475 GCA_026387595.1 Candidatus Omnitrophota bacterium | reverse complement strand
GGCCCAAAGCAATAACCTGTCCTGAAACGGTTTTTACGCTCGGGTTAAAGGTTTGAACAACCCCTTGCGACACTAAAACAAAAGACAGTATTAAAGCAAGCGGCAGTAAAATATAAAGCGTGGACCTGACCAGATCCACCCAGAAATTACCGATCGTTTCAACCTGTTTCTGGATAAATCCCCTGATCACAGCCACTAATATTGCCATCCCGGTTGCCGCGGAAACGAAATTTTGAACAGTCAGGCCCAGCATCTGGGTAAGATAACTTAAAGTCGTTTCGCCGCCGTAGCTTTGCCAATTCGTGTTAGTGGCAAAACTGACTGCCGTATTGAACGCCAGGTCCGGATTTACCGCCGGCATAGACATTGGATTTAAAAATAGGTGCGCCTGAACACGCTGCAGGATATAAACAACCGCTATCCCCAGCATATTAAATAACATCATCGCTATTGCATAGGTTTTCCAGCTCATCCCCTGCTCAGGATGCACACCAGACAGCCTATAAACCAGTCTTTCCAGCCAGCCAAACCAAACGTTGATGCCGGCAGGCTTGCCTTCATAGATCCGCGCCATGTAAATACCAAGAGGCTTAACCAACAAAAGCAGCGCTGTTAAAAAAATGAGGCTCTGGACAAGATTATTCAGGTTCATTTAAATATTTCCGGTTTCAAAAGGGCTACAAGAAGATAAATAAATAAGGCGAGTGAAACGATGGCTCCTACCCAATAGATAAACGTCATAGGCGATATATTCTTATTCGTAAAATACTAAAAGTTTCTGCGAAATAATGTCTGCCACAAGGCGCGCCTTATCGGACGGCTCGTAAACCTTTATCACGTTCTCGTATTTTGCGTAAACAGGCATGAGCCGGCTAAAGATATTCGGCATAGAACCCAGCAGCGTTTTATTGAGGAAGTGCTCCTTGCGGTTCGTAAACAGAGCAAAATAAAAAATTCCGCTTTCAACAAGGTCCTGGAAAAAGTGCGTGCCGAACGAAAGCTCTGGCATCGCGTTGGCAGTGGCGAACGCCATCTCGCCCAGGACCGCGATATTATTTATTTCGGAGAACGAAACCGGCACGCCCAGGGACGGTGTTGATGTCCCCCACCTGCCCGGCCCTAAAAGAAGGACAGGCATATCTTCCCTGCTTTCCATGCGGGTGTTTAGTTCGCCTATTGCGCGGGCAATATTGTATTTGCCGGGTTCAGGCAGCAGGTTGTAGGCCTTGGGATCGACATATATGATCCTTTTTATGGACTGGGAGATATTCCCGCCCAGGAACGAGCCTGTGGATTGCACCAAAACGCTTTCTTTTTCCACGTTTTTCGGCATGGGAACTCTTTTACCCAGCCCTTTTGTCTGCAGCGGCCTGCACTGAAGCAGATTTATCTTAAACTCCCCTCCTTTTTTGAAATTGACCGTGAATTCTATGTCCACGGGATAACGGTAATTTTTCTCAAGCGTTTTCATTATATTCTGCATGATGCCTGTAAACGGTGTTTCAGAAAGCAGCCTGTCAAACGTCACGATCCAGCTTTCATATTCGCCTCTTCCGGACTCTCGCATTTCTCTGGCTATTTCATCGTCTTTTATCGCGACAAGTTCAAGCGGCAGGCTTATTTTTTCTTTTACGAGTTTATTTAAAGAAAGGGTTTCAAACTTGTTGGTTTCGGTATTAAGCAGGTCCACGTCGTGCTGGGAGAACCTGCGGGTGTCTTTTAAACTCGCGTGCGGCTTTAAAAGCGGCTCATCCAGCGCGGCTATCCTTGGGTAATCGCCCTCAACGCGGTTGACTGCGCGCGTGCCAAGGCCGACAACAAGCCGTAGCATGCCTGCCTTGGGGTCCATTTCGCTTTTCCATACAAAGGTGTTATAAGAGATCCCTACGCCTGCCATGTCCGGGAAGAAATACTGTTTTTTGTACGCGCCTGATACGCGCTGGACCAAAAGCGCCATCTGCTCGTCGGAATAAGCCAGCCCTCTATGGAGCCTGTAGGTAAGCGCGTCTTTGTTCATGGTGCTGGCGTAGATCCTGCGCACTGCCTCGGTGAACTTGGCGTACCTTTGTTCGGGCGAGCCCTGATTCACGCAGAATATGCTTTCGTATTTTCCCGCGAAGGTATTGCCGAAACTATCCTCAAGCAGGCTGCTTGAGCGCACAATGATCGGGGACTGGCCGAAATATTCCAGCATCTGCCTGAATTGTTCCTTTATCTCTTCCGGAAAAACGCCGGCAAGCATTTTTTCCCTTAATACATCGGCGACCTCAAAGTAGCCTTTCTTGGTCCTCTGCTGCATCCTGAGTTTCCACCAGCCGTTTTCAACTATATAGCTGTAAAACACATCCGAGCCTATATAAAAGGAATCGTGAGGCTCAAAATACCTGTCCACGTCAAGCGTTTTGTCGTTAGACAGGATATTCCTTGCTATGAGCATGCCCACGGATTTGCCGCCTATGAACCCTGTGCCTATCATCCTTGATTTTATATTGACAAGGTCCTTAAGCGAAAGGTTCGCCTTTGCCAGCGCGATCAGTTTTTCTTCGCGCGCGATCATTATCCTGCAGGCCTGGTCAAGCATCGCGGACTTTTCTTTCTGCGGGGCGCCGGATTTTATCAGGTATTCCGCTTTCATGAAGAGCCTGTCCCAGTAATCGAGGTTTCGTTCGGTGCTTTTTGTGCCTTCCTTAAATATCTCTGAGAACAGCCTGGCGGTATCCACGCTTGTCGCGATCGGCACGAACTTATCGGCGCTTTTTATATGCGGCAGGAACATCGTGGGCGAATACCGGTTCCACACCTTAAGCGGGTGCACGTAATATTTTCCTTCGTGGCTGTAAACGTCTATCAGGAGCTGCGTTGTGTCGCGTATCCTGGCTATCGTCCTGTATGAATGGCGGTTGCGCAGGATCGAAAAATAAGTTATCGTATTGAGCTCGTAGAGGTACGGGCATGTGATCTTAAAAAAATTGCCGATCATGAGATCGTTGGACCACGCCGAAAGAAGGTCTGACAGGCAGTCAAAGACGTAATACACGCCCTCGCCCTGCTGGGTCAATATATTATTGATCTGCGTGGAAAAAGACTCAAACCCTGCGTAGGCGTTCAGTTTATATACAGTTACGTTTTTCTGCGCCTCAAGAAGCGGCTTGTGGTTCGCGAACCTTATATAGACGATCTTCCGGTTTTCGCGGATCGCATTCTTTATGAACGGTTTTACAAAATCCAGATAGTCCTTTATGTCATCTATCTGCCAGACGACATTATCTCCCATCTGAAGGCCCGTTACCATGCGGTCCAGGCCCGCTATACCCGTGCTGGCCATAATTTAAACCTCCCGTAGAAGAAAAAGGGCGTTCTGACACAAAAGAACGCCCTTTTTCTTCTTAGAGCACAGCATTGTGCTTCATGTAAATCCTAACATACTAAACGCAAAATATCAAGCCTGAAAAATCCTACACCAATCCCTGGTCTATCATGGCGTCGGCGACCTTGACGAATCCGCCGATATTGGCGCCGTTGACATAATTGACGTACTTGCCCTCTTTGCCGTATTTTACGCACTGCTCGTGGATCGCGATCATGATGTTATGCAGCCTCTTATCGACTTCTTCGCGTGTCCATGACAGGCGCATGCTGTTCTGCGACATTTCCAGGCCGGATGTAGCAACGCCGCCCGCGTTTGAAGCCTTGCCCGGGGCGTAGAGGATCTTTGCCTTCTGGAACACCTCAATGCCTTCCGGCGTCGTGGGCATGTTTGCGCCTTCGCCGACCGCGATGCAGCCGTTCTTTACAAGCGTTTTTGCGTCCTCGCCGCTTATCTCGTTCTGTACCGCGCTCGGGAATGCAACGTCGCATTTTACGCCCCACGGCCGTTTTCCTTCGGAGTATTCGCACTTGAATTCTTTCGTGCAGTCTTTAATGCGGCCGCGCTTTACATTCTTAAGCTCAAGCACGAAATCCAGTTCTTTTTTGCCGATGCCGTTCTTTACATAGATGAAACCGTTCGAGTCGGACAGCGTAACAACCTTTGCGCCGAGCTGGATCAGTTTCTCTACGGTGTACTGCGCAACGTTGCCCGAACCGGAGACCGCGCATATCTTTCCTTTAAATGACTCCCCGCGCGTCTTTAACATCTCTTCCGTGAAATAAACGCAGCCGTATCCTGTGGCCTCGGGCCTGATAAGGCTTCCGCCCCAGCTAAGGCCTTTTCCGGTCAAAACGCCGGTGAACTCATTGCGCAGTCTTTTATACTGGCCGAACAGGTAGCCGATCTCGCGTCCGCCAACGCCGATATCCCCGGCAGGCACGTCGGTGTCCGGGCCTATGTACTTTGCTAATTCGGTCATGAAACTCTGGCAGAACCTCATCACCTCGTTGTCAGATTTTCCTTTCGGGTCAAAATCAGAACCGCCTTTTCCTCCGCCCATCGGAAGTGTTGTTAAGCTGTTCTTAAATACCTGTTCAAACGCGAGGAATTTTAAAATTCCCAGGTTTACACTGGGATGAAAACGAAGCCCGCCCTTGTAAGGTCCGATCGCGCTGCTCATCTCGATGCGGAAACCCCTGTTTATCTGGATCTGGCCCTTATCATCCAGCCACGGAACACGGAATATTATGGTTCTTTCCGGCTCAACCATTCTTTCAAGGACCTTGTGCTGCTGGTATTTCGGGTTCTCCTCGATAAACGGCGCTACTGATTCCACCACCTCCCGCACTGCCTGGTGGAATTCCACCTCGCCCGGGTTCTTCTCGATCACCCTGGCCATGAAGTCATCAATTCTTTTGGACATTTCCCCTCCTTTTAATATATTCTATTATAGCCCTTGAGGCCTTCTTTGCCATTCCCATTGCCTCGATCACGGTACCTTCGCCGCCCACTATATCGCCGCCCGCAAAAACGCCTTTTATGGAGGTCTCCATCGTCTCCGGATCGACAATTACGTCTTTGTATTTGTCGGTCTTTAATTGGGGCGTAACGCTTGTTAACACCTGGTTTGCTTCAAGTCCGACCGCGATCACTGCTACATCGCAGTCCATTTCAAATTCACTGCCTTTTATCGGAACCGGCCGTCTTCTGCCCGATGAATCGGGCTCGCCCAGTTCGCACTTCAGGCACTTCATCTTTTTAACAAAACCGTTTTCATCGCCGATAAACTCGACCGGCTGTATCAGGAATTGAAATTTGACGCCTTCTTCTTTTGCGTGCGCTATCTCAAGCCGCCTTGCCGGCATCTCTATCTCCGTGCGCCTGTAAACAATAGAGGTGTTTGCAGGCAGTTTGTTCATGTTTTGCAGCCTTAATGCTGCCCTGGCAGCATCCATGGCGGTATTTCCTCCGCCGATAACTATCATGCCCTTGCCTATGTTCACCGGCGTGTGGAACTCCGGGAATTTATAAGCGGACATAAGATTTACCCTTGTCAAAAATTCATTTGCGGAATAGACATTGCACAGGTTCTCGCCTTTTATGCCCATGAATCCCGGAACGCCTGCGCCAAGGCCCAGAAAAATAGCTGCGTAGCCTTCGCTAAACAGCTCATCCAGCGTTTTTGTCTTTCCTATAATAAAATTTGGCACGATCTCAACACCCAGCTTTTTAAGATAATCTATCTCGAAGTCCAGGATGTTCCTTGGGAGCCTGAACGGCGGTATGCCGTATCTTAATACGCCGCCGGATTTATGAAGGCCCTCAAAGATAACCACTTTTACGCCTTGCCTTGCCAGCTCTCCTGCGCAGCACAGGCCTGCCGGGCCTGAACCCACGACCGCCACTTTGATCTTGGAAAGCGATCCGTCTTTTTTTACAGGCGTCTCAAGAGAATTGTTCATGCCGTGATCGCCGACAAATCTTTCAAGAAAATGTATGTTTATCGCTTTTTCGGACGCGAACAGCTCGTTCTTTTTTGTGAATATGCAGGCCTTTCTGCACTGGTATTCGGCCGGGCACACGCGTCCGCATATTGACGGGAAATCGTTCTTTTCGCGGATCGTAAAATATGCGGCCTTATAGTCCTTTTCCGTTACCTGTTTTATGAATTTTTTTATATCTATGCCGACAGGGCAGCCGGATATACAGGCGGGATTTTTGCACTGCGTGCAGCGGCCGGCCTCCTGAAGCGCCTCCGGTTCGGAATATCCGAGTACGACCTCGCTAAAATCCTTGGCCCTTATGCCTGCAGCTAATTCTTTAACTTTTACGGGTTCTTTTGCCATTTATTTACTTAAATTACAAATATGTTTTTCCTGCTGGGTGTAAACCTTAGTCCTTTTTTCCAGCTCTGTCCAGTCCACCAGGTGGCCGTCAAACTCAGGGCCGTCAATACAGCTGAACTTTACTTTTCCGTCGACAGATACCCTGCAGCAGCCGCACATGCCGGTCGCGTCTATCATTATGGCGTTAAGGGATACAATGGTCTTTACGTTGGAATCCTTTGTTACCATTGCCACCCTTTTCATCATAGGTATAGGGCCGACGGCATAAACCAGGGCCGTAGGGCCGTAGGTTCCTAGGGTCTTAGGGGTATGGGTTAATAACTCTTTCAGAACGTCGGTGACAAAACCTTTTTTGCCGTATGAGCCGTCGTCGGTAGTGATATGCAGTTCGTCGGAGACAGAGGCAAGTTTTTTTTCAAGGATTAAAAGTTCTTTTGTCCTGGCGCCGAGTATTGTCGTTACGTGATTGCCCGCTTTTTTCAGCGCTTTTGCGACGGGGTATATCTCGGCAATTCCTACGCCTCCGCCCACAAGTATAACACTCCCGTAATTTTTTATCTCTGTGGCGTGGCCAAGCGGGCCCACCAGCGAATAAAGCGAATCACCAACGTTTAATTTTCCCAATAAACGCGTTGACAGGCCTGCTTCCTGGAATATCAAGGTAATGGTTGTCTGGGTGGCGTCTACTATGGTGAGCGGTATGCGCTCGCCCTTTTCGTTTACCATGAGGGCGATGAACTGGCCGGGCCTTGCTTTCCTGGCTATATCGGGCGAAAGGATCTCTATCCTGGTTATCCTGGGGCCGGCTTCTTTGGTTAGTATATCTTTTCTGGTTATCTTCATATTATAGACAAAAAAGACAAGGACTTGTAAAGACTTCCTTGTCTTACCCGCAAACACTATAACAAAAGCGTTTTTTTATGTCAAGGGAATTTATACATTCCCAGAAGGCTTCATATGTTTTTCAGCTCTTTGGCAAGGATGATCATCTCGGCGATCTCGCGCATTGTCCTGCGGGTATTCATGCTCTGTTTCTGGATCTTCCTGTAGGCGTCCTCGCCGGAAAGGCCTGTTTCCTTCATCAGTATGTCCTTTGCCCTCTCGATAAGCTTTCTGGACTCAAGCTCTTCCTGGATGATCTTTGTTTTCGTGATCAATTCGGCGTTCCTTATCGCGACCGCTGCCTGGTTCGCCACGACCTGGAGCACCTTTATCTCAGCGTCGGTGAATTTGTGCGGTTTTGAGGTGTAGCAGTTTATCACACCGATGGGTTTTTTCTTTATGTTAAGGGGAACGCTTAGGAGCGAACAGAGTTTTTCTTTTCTGGCTATATCCTTATGTACATACCTCGGGTCCTTTTTTACATCCGGTACGACTATGGGCCTGTTTTCCTTAAATGCAACGCCTGCGATCCCCTCCCCTATTTTCAGGTTCGGTTTTTTGTTGTACGCCTCGCTTACGGACTGCGTGGCGCGTATCACGAGCTCATTTTTATCCTCGTCCATCAACAAAAGGGAAAATATCTTGGAGTCCATGACCTTGGCGGTTACAGTGACGATAAGTTTTAATATGTCGTCGAGGTACAGGTCGCTTGTGATGGCCTTGCTTATTGTACTGAGGACCTCAATCTTGTCGGCGTCCGAGCCGCTCTCTCTTCCTGGTCTTTGCCATCGGTCATATCTTAGTAGACGCCCCCCTGTTTGTCAAGCAACTCGTGTCCGCAACGGGTCACACTCCCCTCTCGGGGCTGTGCCTCGCGGGAACGCTTGCCCGGCCCCGGCGAGGCCGGGCTTCGCTCGGTAAAAACCGCTCGCTCTCCCTCGCCCCGCCAAGGGCGGGGCGAGGGAACCATGCCCGCTCGCGGTTTTTAACGTCCCGCTCCGGCACAAGCCCCTCGGGGGAACCCCGAAAACCCTGCCCGTTGCTTATCACGCGAGAAAAGCAACGGCAGACGTAGCAATCTGGCTCGCTATCACATAAAACAGTTACCGCATATGGGTAACAAAAGAAATATGTTAGTATTTAAAAAAGGTACATAATTTATTTGTAAGCGTCAAATTATATGATATACTATCTCATAGATACATGTATCTAAAATATTAGGATCATCTATGCAAAAAATGAAAAAATATTTGTTTCGCTCCAATCTAACCAGTAAAAAGTCAGCAGCGATTATCGTGCTGTGGGCTTTTTTGCTTAATAGTACGGGATACGCGCTTGAAGTAGATTTGGATGGATATGGTTCCCTGCGTCCCATGGCGGCGAAGGAGAAAAAAATTAACAAAATCTCGATACTGGATAATACTAAATGCTGAATTGGAAAAACCATTAGAGGGAAAAGAAGAAACCCAGCAGATACATGACCGCCTGGTAAAATTATACGCCGGACTGTTCCTTTGGTGGGCGCGCTTACCGCCTGATGTGCGCGCAAAGTCAGCCATCCAACCTAAGTGGCACTACCTGCCTGAGATGTTAGGAAAAGATGGAATTACGCTTACGCCCGACGTAGGCGTGGAAATTAAAAATCGCGGCACGTATGGAGGTATAATACGGCAAAACTTGCTGCATAAAATAGGTTTTGGAGCGGCATTAAATAAAGCTGGTGTGACTCCCGAAGAAAAGGCGTGGCTTGATACATTACCCCTTGATTCCATTAGGTTTGATGACCTTGATCAATTGTTTATGCAAGCGAGAAATTGGACAGCCGAAAACGATAGGCCCAAAATAGAACTGTTAGTAAGATTGTATCAGGCCTGCAGAAAGATAGATAAGCAAATGAATAGCTACTCCATACATCATGCAGAAGAAGCAAGAGAAGGAATACCTAAGTTTGCAACACCCGGTTTTCTACTAGCGTTTGAAAGAGACTATCTTCCCCCAGGAGATATTGAAAGGTGTGCGGGTTATAAGAGATTACAAGAAATTATATGTGTAGCAAGGATTATCGATGACAATATAACAGATAAATTCTACGGAGCAGGGCCGGTTATTGACCAAATAAAAGAAGTTATTACAAAATATCCTGCAGTTATTGATGAGATCGCATCTGAGTTTGCCGAGGTGGTTCTTGCGGAGCCCAAGCAAACCCAGAAGTTTTGCAGGATACTCTACGCTCTTGACAACATGACTATTTGGAATGACTTCGTTTTCACATTAAACGCCAAGGGCGGCTATCTTGATTTTAAACACGGAAAGCGTTACGACATCAAATTCACCATCCGCTGGTCGGGTTCACATGCCGCAGCCTTTCCCATAAGGCCTTCCACAGCAGAAAGTGCAAGAGCGGTTTAGGCGGCATTCTTCATAAAATTCAATGCCCTACCACGAATAATTTTTAGTATCTTCTCTCCCCCGTTTATCAAGCGGCTCCTGATTTTGACTTGTTTGGCGGACAGAAACCTATGATGCGCCGCTCTTTTGCCGGCGGGGATTCAAGCAATTTTTTAATGGCTTCGAATATGGCTTTTATCTTTTGGTCATGATCCGTATATTTTTTCTCCAGGCTATCAATTTTTATTGCTAGCTCCTTATGGGTCAAAAGCAATTCCTTTAACTTTACAAACGCGCGCATTATCTGGATATTAACCTTTATTGCCCTTTCGCTGTTTAGTACGCTGGATAGCATGGCTATGCCTTCCTGAGTAAAGGCGTAAGGAAGATACTTGACATTGCTGCCTTGTTTCAAGGTCGCAATTTGCGACCTTGAAACCGTTGCCTCTTCCCATGTCAATTGGAACATAAAATCCTCCGGGAACCTCTTTTTGTTCCTATTTACCTGTTCTTTTAGCCTTTTTGTTTTTACGTCATAAAGCACTGCCAAATCCCTATCCAGTATTACCCTTTTCCCTCGTACTTCCAGGATCCTAGTAGCTATTACCTCAACCGACATTGCACTGCCCATAACCGCCTCCTTTCTTTCTAAGGTCACAATTTGTGACCTTGGTCCCCCTACTATATAGACGCATGAGATGGCCGTTTTGTTTTAAAAATTTTAAAAATATCACGCAGGCGTGTTTTCGCTTGACTAAAAAACAAGTTGTGTTAGAATTGAGGGCACAATGAAATATACGTTAAGGCCGGTTACGAAATTAAAACGCAAAAGACTGCACGGTTTCCGTCGGAGAATGAGCACGAAGGGCGGCAGGGCCGTCCTGAAAAACAGGCGACGCAAGGGCAGGAAGGTTTTATCTGCGTAAGGCTATCCAAGGGTTTAAAAAATCCGAACGGATAAAGGGGCGGGAATCATTCAAGAAACTGTTTAAGGAAGGCGGCTATTTTAAAAGCGCTAATTTTTCCTTAAGGGTTTTACCTAATGATCTAAACATAACCAGATTAGGTATATCGGTAAAAAAAGAACTGATCCCGCTGGCCGCGCGCAGGAACCGGATAAAGCGCCTCATACGGGAAGTGTTCAGAAAACACAAAAACAGCCTTAAAAAAGGTTATGAGGTCTTAGTGCGGCCCAAAGCAAAAACCGTCCTTATGGTACAATATACAGATATCGAAAAGGAGGTTCTGGATCTATTTAAGGCGGCTGGGGTTTTAGTAAAATAATCTATGGCAAATATAGTAATATTTCTGGTAAGCGTTTATCGTAAGTTCTTGTCAATATTGAAGTTACAACCTTGCTGCAGATTCTACCCTACCTGCTCTGAATACGCGATCCTGTCATTAAAAAAGCATGGTTTTTTAAGAGGGTCCCTCTTTTCTGTTTTCCGCATTTTAAGATGCCATCCGCTTTCATCTGGCGGCTATGATCCGGTCCCTGAGGTCAAATAAGGAGTGTTAATGGAAAAACGATTAGTCATCGCGTTAGCTTTATCATTATTGGTTCTTATAGGTTTTCAGGTAGCGGTGTCCAGGATGTATCCGCAAAAGAACCAGCCATTGCGCAGGCAGGTATAGAAAAAATTGCCACCCATCCCGATCAATATCCGGTAATCCTGGATGCAGCAGATGACGCGGGATTTGGTTATGTTGGCAACAGCAGCGGAGATGCATGGCCCTGTAATACCACTTACGATATCAGCGAAACAAACTACCGAAGGCTTAAAATGTGCTCAACACTGGTTGTAAAGCTTCAGGCTCTGAGTGATCCGCGGCTGGCTGTTTGGGCTAATAAGATTCAAATCCCTCTCGTCATCGATCCGTCAAAACCGGATAATTTTGATGAGATTATTGATGGGAAACGTATTATAGCCCAAAATGTTGCGGATAAATATACGGCAACATTCGGTGCACCGCTGAATCTGGATCCTGAATATGTGGGAATGCCCCCCGCATGGTCGATTATACCGCAATCGTACAATCTGTGTCCGAATCTGGAACAGGCACCCCTTAATCCACACGTATCTCATATCAATAGTATGTATAAGCAAGCTTCCGGCCCTCTTTTAAAGGCAAGGTTATTGTCGGCTGCCGAGGTCTGTTTTATCCTCTCAGAAGCAGCCATCAAAGGATGGTCTGTAAATGGAACAGCTGCCTATTATTACAATGCCGGTGTAAAAGCATCGCTGGATGCCTGGGGCATTGGCAGTTCCTATGATGCTTATATTGCCAAACCGGGTGTTGTGCAAGACGGAACGCTGGAACAGGTGATGGAACAAAAATGGATTGCAAGCTGGTCGGCCGCAGCCGAAGCCTGGTTCGATTACAGAAGGACCGGGCTGCCTAAACTGACCGCAGGGCCGGCAGCGAGAAAATCAGTATTGCCAATCCGGTTTTACTACGGTGTTAATGAGTTGAGCTTTAACCCAGTGAATGCTCAGAGTGCTGCAGACAGGCTTGAAGCAACCAATTATACCGCACCCGATGGGAAAAACAGCCCCTGGTCAAGGTTCTGGCTCCTGCAGGGTACCGGAAAACCCTGGTAGATACTAAACAAAATCAATTAAGCAGGTGATATTTTCAAAATATCCCTGCTTAATTGATTTTATGTATCTTATAAAATATTAATTAATCTTATTGATGAAAGCATTTTTCAGAGTTTTAGTTCTGTGTTTTTTTGGAACCATTGCATTTTCGTGTTCGCAAAATCCAGTCACTCCTGAAACTGCGCTTCAGTCCTATCTTCATAATTCAGACAAATCATTTCATTGGGAAGTCCAGGATAAAAATAAGGCTGAAGGTATTACTTTATACCGAATTTTGTTCACATCGCAACAATGGCGTGGGATCAACTGGAACCATGAACTGATCGTTATGGTACCCGATAATCTGGAATATAAAGATGCGTTATTGTTCATCACGGGTGGAAGTGTAAAAAACGAAAAGCCCAATATTCATGAATGGACTGATGAGCTGATAATTCCGATAAGCAAGTTGGCAAAGACTAACAAGGCAATAGCAGCAATAATCTGGCAAGTCCCTAATCAACCGTTATATGGCGATCTGACTGAAGATGCACTGATATCTTATACACTCCATAATTATCTGAACGATCATGATTTCACCTGGCCATTATTGTTCCCGATGACAAAGAGTGCAGTCAGGGCAATGGATGTGGTGCAGCAATTCGCTAAAAAAGAGGTGAAAAGTAAAGTAAATCACTTTATTATATCGGGAGCCTCAAAACGCGGATGGACAACCTGGCTTACCGGTGCCAACGACCGCCGGGTAAAAGCAATTGGCCCGATGGTAATTGATGTGCTCAATATGCCCGTAAATATTGATTACCAGAAAGTTGTATGGGGAGACTATAGCATTGAAATCGAAGATTACGTTAAATTGGGTATCGCTCAGCAACTTGGCACCCCGAACGGCAACGACCTGGTTAAAATGATCGATCCTTACTCGTACCGGAAAACACTAACAATGCCCAAAATGATATTTATGGGCACTAATGATCCTTACTGGCCGGTTGATGCTGTAAAAAATTACATCGACAGTATCCCGGGTGATAATCACATCTGTTATACTCCGAATGCCGGTCATGGCCTCGGCGATAAGCAAAAGGCATTCGCAACATTAAGTGCATTTGTTGGGACCACTGTAACAGATGGGAAATACGCGATCTGTAATTACTTGGTTTCCGAAGAAAATGGAACCATTACCTTGAAAATTAAATCCACTCCCGAACTATTGGTTGATGCAATTCTATGGAGTGCCGATTCTAAAGACCAGGACTTCAGGGATGAAAAATGGTCAGAGACCAGCCTGAATCCGGCAAATAAAGCTGAAACTACAGTCATGATAAAATATCCTGAATCGGGTTTTAAAGCATTTTATGTTGATTTGAAATACAAAGCCCTTTTCGGTGATGATTATACGCAGAGTACATGCATGTTTGTGGCGAATGATAAAAAGTTGCTTTTGAAAGCAAAATACTAATAGTACGCTTGAACAAAGAAAGGGACTGGCGGGTCGGTTATCAATGATTTTATGTATGGCTATTACGGCAGGGCGGGAAAATTCATCAGGCAGTATTTTGATTTGCTGCATAGCCGGATCACTCCGGAAACCCATATTCACCTGGGTTTATCGCCTGATGACCCGATCTTTTCGGACGGTCTTGCATTTCCGCGTTAAATTTTTCTGATTTGAAGTCGTGTTAAAATTTATATTGCGGAATTTTCATCAGTTCCCCGTCTTTTAATGCGGATTCATGCGCAACTATGCCCGAAACCGTCAGATTAAGCGCTATAGCTATATCCACCAATGGTTTACGATGAAACTCCGGGAGGGAGCGGAGGGCGGTGCAAACCGGGAAGTGATTTTTCGAGCCCTTCGTATTTTTCATGAAATGAGCCTTTTTGCCCCCGTATGCGGCCCCTTTCGCCGCCATCGCCCGGAGTATCCCAGCTGACACCCATACGCGACATACCCCCGTCACTGGTTCGAAAAAGAGCGATTTCGGTTCCGAACGGATTCCTGTAATGATTATTTGCCGGCTTTAAATGGTCAACAATGCTCGGCATCCCGAAACAGGAAACTTCGGTGAAACGGCCGCCGGTTACGCCGATTTCGTACGCATTGGAGTGTGTCGGATACCATTGCGGAGGCAGACCAACGCGCCAATCCTTATAAGAGGGCAACGGTTCGGGCATATAGTGATAATACTCACCTTCGGAGTAAATGAGTTTGCCCAGACCGCCGGCTGCATAAATCCGGCGCATGGCAAAAAGGTCCTCGTGAAAGCAGGAGGTTTCGAACATCATGTATTTCAGTCCGCTGGCTTTCACTGCTTCGAAAAGCTGGTCCGCATCCTCAAGCGATCCGAATATGGCCGGCACAGCCGAGGCAACGTGTTTTCCATGCCTGAGTGCGTCGATCGCATGCCTGGCGTGGCTCGGTGCATCGGTAGCAATAAACACCGCCTCAACAGTATCGTCTTTGACCAGTTCTTCCAACGAAGGGTATGTTTTTGAGCAACGGCATTCCTTTGCCAGTGCTGTGCAACGATCAGGAATAAGATCGCTTACAGCCACTACCTCCACGTTCGGATGATTCTGGAATTCAAACACGGCTCCGAACTGGCAATAACCGTAACCAACGATGCCCACACGAACCTTGCGGTCCGAAACAGGCACCCAGCCTTTGGTAAGATCCGGGTCTTCCGGTGTCTTTTCGAATCCCTGGATTATCGTTTTCTTTCCGGTGGCACAGGAGTAGCTCAGGGCAGCGGCTCCTATTGAGGCCGATCGCAAAAACCAACGCCGCGATATGCTATGCGCTGCTTCCGGTTTTAATGAAGCGTTATCCTCATTGCCTTCATCGGAGAGTAACGAGGATTCTGTTTTATCGGATTTCATAACCAGGGAATTATTAAAAAATTATTTATTGTCATTTAGTTAGACAAATATAGGGAATGGAACGCGGATGACGCGGATGATGCGCAGCGCAGGAGAGGGGGACGGGGGGTGAGGTGGATCGAGTTAATCCGCGCTGCGAAGCATCCGCGTCCGCGTTCCAATTCTTGATTAACCGGCATTCATTTATATATCGTGTATCTCCCATTTCTGTAATTATCAGTTCTGATAACCAACTTATTTAGTTTCTCATCAAACTGGTAATTCACTGAATCTAAAAGAATTGTATTATCCAGTTCAACTTTTTCCGGCTTTTCATTCAGGTTTATTTTAAGGATATGAGATTTATGTACCTCTCCCAAAGTGATATTAATCCGATCTGGTTCATCTTCCACTACGACCAAAGTACTTCCGCTTTGATCCGTATGGTGAACCGTAAATTCACTTTTGCCATCCGGATAGATCAGCAGCGTTAAATATCCCCCCGAGTTCTTATCTCCGATTCCGGTGTAGTCACGCTTGATATCCATAGGTACGATGGCTCCTTCACGGATATACACCGGATATTCATCAAGCGGGAACTCACGTTCAAATGTTACCGGCCCCTCAATAACCTCCTTATCATGAAAGAAGTATCTCCATTTCCCTTCCGGCAGCGTAATTTTATTCATTAATTGATCTTTGTAAATGGGAGCGACAAGGAAATTGTCGCCAAAAAAATAATGGTACTTACCTTTTATGGGTCGTTGGAGTAAAGTTCCGCCGTTATGTGCCTGAACAACATAGGTGTACATATAGGGAATTAATTCGGTATGCAGCCATGAAAATTTCCGGATAATTTCCAGTTCCAGCTGCGACCGTTTCCACAAAGCCCGTTCACCATGGCCGCCATTGAGAAACAATCCGCAAAATGCCGAAAACTGTGCCCACCGGATATAAAGTCGCGGTGGTATCAAATTCCCGGAGAAACCGGCTACATCAGAGCCAATAATGTTGTAACCGACCTTGGCACTGGCCATGATATTCCTGATTGCCAACTCAATTCCATCGATGCCATCCATGGCAATATCATTGTTTTGAAAATCTTCCTGTGATATTTTGCCGGTCGACTCCCAGGTGTGCTTCTGATCTCCGACCCAGGTTACCGGGGCAGCATCGATCGGAGCAAATCCCTCGGGATGGTAACCCCGGTCAATCGCCCGTGCCAGCGTAATGAATTCAGGATTCTGCGTTAGTCCGTGTAAATATTCATCCCGGTAATAATGGTCCATGTAGGTGCGTGTAGTCATCAATCCTTTGTGCGTTGTTTTATAGAAAAGCGGAACGGGTCCGATTAATGTATAGAAAAGCGTTGCAGTCCCGTCGAGTTTCCATCCGTCGATGCCATAATCGAAAACCTTTTGCTGCAAACCGCGCCACCAGTTTATTGCATCCGGATTGGTGTAATCAATAAAACCTCCTTTCCCTTTCCACCATTTAATCTGGTCACCCTTACCGGCTAAATAGCCCTTT
>JAPLLL010000094.1:6825-7178 GCA_026387595.1 Candidatus Omnitrophota bacterium | reverse complement strand
TGATGAGCTGCAAAAAATGCATGCGGAAACTTTAAAAATCGCGCCTGCGTCGGTGGTATTAATGACAGGCGGATATGCAGGCCACAAACCACAGATAGACCGTTACATCAATGCCGGCCTTGTAGCCGGTGCCGCAGCTAAAGGCACGACAGGCAGCATGGCGCAGGTCATTGCCGCGCTTGCAAGGGCGGATTATAAAGAGGCTGTGGCTGACCGCACGAACAAGTCTGATTCGGATAGAAGGATGGCGACTTTACGGGAAGAGATAGCCGACAGAATTATCACAAGGAGCGGGAAAATAGCAAGCGGCGACGAAGCGGTTAAAGAAGCCGAGTGGCTGTTGAGCAGCCTTA
>JAPLLL010000094.1:0-6798 GCA_026387595.1 Candidatus Omnitrophota bacterium | reverse complement strand
TGTCATGATGCTTGACCCCAAGGCCCCTCCGGAATTGATCATAGCAGCGATGCTGCATGACAGCGACAGATTTTTTGACGGCTATTACGTAATGATGAAGGACGAGCCGCCCATGGGCAGCCCGGCCTACAATGATTTTTATAAACCAATACAACATCCGCGCATGGCTGCGGAATTTATTGTCCCGTTATTAAGAAGACTCAAGATCGACGAAAATATAGTAGTCCGCGTTGAGGCGCTTATAAAGAACCACGAGACCGGCATCACGTTTGAAAGAAGGGATACCGCGCAACCTTTAAGTGAGAATGATTGGCAGGACCTGGAGCACGACTGCAATGTTCTGAGAGATACGGATTCGATATTGGTGTTCACGCCGGTGCTGTTGACCACTATACTTGTTGATCTAAGGCAGAGGGGGAAATCGGAAGAATTTGAGCATGAGGTCCGCATAAAATACGGCCGCGCAAACCCCAGGACGCGCGCGATAATAGATAAGCTTATGCTGGGCCGGGAAGCGGAATATCGCGCTACGCCGGACGGCGCCTCTGCGTATGAAACTTTTCTGAAGGTGCGCAGGGAGTTTGCTCCGGCCGCGGAAGCGGCAGTGCCTGCCAGTGCGATTGTGCCGTTTAAAGAGGCATGCTATGACGTGGCGGAATTAAACAGGGCGCTAAGGGAGGCGCTTGGGGCGGCAGAGCGAGGGGAGCAGATAGGCGGATTGGCGGGCGGCATTATTGCGGATATAAAGAATACCTATGAGGACCAATCGCCGGACTTTGTGCAAATGCAGATAAGAAGGCGGTTTGAAATAACACACAGATTCGAGCAGCACTTTGGGGCCAATGGAGGTATCGCCCTGGCCAGGGCGCCCGGAAGAGTGAACCTTATAGGCGAACATATAGATAACCAGGACGCAAAAGTGATGCCCATGCCGATCGACAAAGACGTTATAATCGCGTTCAGGCCCACGGATGACGGAAGCGTCATTCTGCATAATATGCGCACAGAGTATTACCGCGGCACAACGCCTGGACCCAGTCTGCGGCCATTCAATGCCAACGAGGTGCCATACACGACAATAATTGAATTCGGAGCGACAGTAACCAAGGCCACGCCGGATGTGCCAAGGGGAGAGACGTTTGCTTATATTATGGGTTCCGCATTAGGTATTAAAAAGCTCGTCGGAGGAAAAAAGGTAAAAGGCTGCTCAATGCTAATAGACGGTCGGCTTGAGGCAGGCGGGATACCGCAGGAGGCAGGCGTGAGCTCCTCTTCCGCCCTTACGGTAGCTTCGAGCATTGCGCTTGCAAGCGCAAATAATATACCCATAAGGCAAGACGATCTGGGGTGGCTTGCAGCTGAATGGGAAAAATACCAGACCGCAGGCGGCGCAATGGACCAGGTCACATCGGTTATGGGCCAGAAAGGCCACGCGATAGTCCTGGACTGCAGGACCCGCGAGATAAAACAGGTTCCTTTGCCTGCCGGATACAAATTCGTTGCCATGCACACTAAAGTAAAAGTGCAACAGGTGGATTCCGAATACAATGAGAGGCGCACCGACGTTGAAATAGGTACAAGGTGGCTTAAATTTTTATTCGAGAAAGAATATCCTGGCACCGGAAATAAGATACAGAAGATAAGGGACATTACACCCGAAAATCTTGGCCTGAGCGAAAAACAGATTATAGAAGTCTTCAACATGCTGCCGTCAGAGATCACGGTGCAGCAGATAAGAAACAGCGAATACGGCCAAACAGACACAAAATTTATAAATGATATAATCGGTTCGCGCAAGACCGAAAGGCCAACTTATCGCATTAAAGAGGTATGCCTGTATCACCGTGGTGAGATAAAACGGGTTCTTGCTGCCCAGCAGGCCCTGCTGGACGGCGATATCGCAAAGTTTGCCAGGGCGGTAAACGAAGGGCAGGTAAACAACGATGACGGCGGAGCGGAGAATGGCCTCCAAAACAGCTGTGAGGAACTTGACGCAATAATAAAGATAGCGCTTGCAAACGGCGCTGTATGCGGGAGGCTTTCAGGCAAAGGCTGGGGCGGGGTAGCGGTTGCCACAATCCCGCCGAACGTTGATGCTGATGGGTTTATGGATAAAATCATTGCGAAATATGAAAAGATTACCACAGATCTTTATGGCGCGGGTAAGGGCATCAGGCTTCAAAAGGGCATTACTATATTCGTATGCAGGACATCAAACGGTGCCGGCATCGAAAGGTATAAACCCACAGCTGTACCCGCAGCCGCACCTTCACCCAAACCGAAGATGCCGGGTCAGGTTATCGAAACGCCAAAACCCGTAGAAGCCAAGCCCCTAATGCGCATATTGCTGGTGGATGACGAAATGACAGCTAGGGAGCTGTATAAAAGTATTCTTCAGTATTGCGAGGATCATATCAAATGGACCATAGAAGTGACAACAGCTGAAAGTGCTGATGACGCCCTGACAAAAATAAATGAGGCCCGGGCCCGCAGAGAACCCTTTGATATAGCCTTAACCGATGTAAATATGCACCGGCCTGTTGGTTGTCCCGATGGCGTAAGGCCCGGCGTATGGCTTGCCCAGCAGATAAAGGCGCTAACGAAGGGGCATATGCCCGTGTTTTTGATATCCGGTTTGTTGGACAATAACGCGCTGCCCGCCGGTATCCGTGACGGCACAATAGCGGACGGCGCATATGAAAAGATAAAAGGTATATTACAAAACCGCGCTAAATTCGCAAAAGACATGGAAGCAGCTGTCCTTAAGTCCAAACAGGCCACTGCTGGCCTTGATACATTACAGCAAGCTGACCAGCTTGCCCTATCCGCAGTATAACCCTTCCAGCTAACTTTTTTACATTCGGTATTGACCCCGCCTTTCGGATATGTTATAATTCCAAAATAACACTAATATTTGGATATATAGTATACCAAGGGGCGGGGTTTTATGCCTGATGAGATAAATGACCTGATAAAACAAAGAATCGAAAAGCGCGCCGAGCTTAAAAAGCAGGGCATTGAGCCGTACGGGGCAGCATTTCATAAACCCTTTGTTATCAGTGAGTTAGTGAACAAGCCAGAGGGCTCTGAGATCATTACCGCAGGCAGGCTCATGGCAATACGCGTGCACGGCAAAAGCATATTCTGCGACCTGAGAGACCAGAGCGGCAAGATACAGCTTTATGTAAAAGAAGACATTGTCACAAAGGACAAATTCGTTATCTTCGAGAAACTGGATATAGGAGATATAATCGGCGTAAAGGGTGAGCTCTTTAAGACCAGGACGGGCGAGCCCACCGTAAAAGTTGTCGAATTCACGCTGCTGTCGAAGTCGCTGCGGCCGCTTCCGGAAAAATGGCACGGCCTTAAGGATGTGGAGACCAGGTACCGCCAGCGCTACGTTGACCTTATCGCGAACGAAGAGGTTAAGAATATTTTCCAGACCCGCAGCAGGATCATATCCAGCATACGCAGGTTCCTGGACGAGCGCGGTTACCTTGAGGTAGAAACGCCGATGATGCATCCCATTGCAGGCGGCGCCGCGGGAAAACCTTTTAAGACGCATCATGAGGCCCTGAACATGGACCTGTATCTCAGGATAGCGCCCGAGCTGTATCTTAAAAAATTATTAGTAGGCGGGTTTGAAAAGGTCTACGAGATAAACCGCAGCTTCAGGAACGAGGGGATCTCCATAAGGCACAACCCCGAATTCACCATGCTTGAGGTCTACACCGCTTATTCGGATTGCGAAGGCGTGATGAAACTGACAGAGGAGCTGATACGTTTTGCGGCACAAGAAGCCCGGGGCACGCAAGTGTTAGAATATCAGGGCCAAAAAATAGACCTGACGAAATGGGAAACGGTTTCATTTGCCGCGCTGATGAAAGAGAATTTTGACATAAACCCGGACGATGACACAAAGACATGGATCGAGAAATTGAAAAAGAAAAATATACAGCTTGAAAAAGGCGTTGTGTCGCGCACGCAAGTCTTAAATATAATCGCGGACCTTATCGAGCCGCAGGCAAAGAACAATCCCGTATTCGTTGTCGACGTATTTACGGAGCTTTGTCCGCTTGCAAAGGTCAAGAAGGAAAATCCGCTTCTCTCGGACAGGTTCGAGCTTTTCATGGGCGGGATGGAAGTCGCCAACGCGTATTCGGAGTTGAACGACCCTGTGGAGCAGCGCCAGCGGTTCGAAGAACAGGCTGAAGGCGAAGGCAAAAAGGGCAGGATAGACGAGGATTTTGTGCGCGCGCTCGAATACGGCATGCCGCCTGCAGGCGGGCTGGGCATCGGGATAGACCGGCTCGTGATGATACTTACAAACTCCGCATCAATACGGGAAGTGGTGCTGTTTCCGCAATTAAGGGCGGAGGGAACATAGATGAACTGGGAATTATTCGTAAGCGGCCGCTACCTGTTCGCGAAACAGAGGGAAAGGTTTATTTCCCTTACGGGTTTGATATCGGTATTGGGGGTTGCGGTCGGCGTGGCAGCGCTTCTTGTCGTGATCGGCGTTATGACAGGTTTTGACGAAGAGCTTCAGGATAAGATAATCGGGATGAACAGCCACCTGGTCGTGGTGTCAGACACCCCAAGTCAAATGGTGTCAGGCACCAAGTTGGAGCATGTGGAGGCGATGGCGGATTTTGTAAGCGGCCAGGCAGTGCTTAGCACAAAGAAGGCTACGCAGGGAATACTGCTTAAAGGCATAGATATTCAGGCCGAGCCGAAGGTTACCAAGATAGCCGAATACCTTAAGTCCGGCAGTCTTCCGTCGGCGCAGGGCGACATTGCTGTTGGAAGTGAGCTTGCGAAAAGGTTCGGCCTTGTGACAGGTGCTACAGTGTCGATCTTATCCCTGGGCCCCAGAAAGCCCATTGATCTTCGCGTATGCGGCACCTTTACATCGGGCATGTATGAGTATGACGCGAACATGGCATGCCGCCTGCAGGCGGGCTGGGCATCGGGATAGACNATTTTGGGCCTTGGCAGCGCGATAAGCGGCGTGGGTGTAAAAATAGATAATCCCCTTAAGGCCGCGGCGATAAAAAAGGATCTGCAGAAAGCGCTTGGCTACCGCTACTTCGTGAGAACATGGACGGATATGAACAGGAACCTGTTCTCCGCGATAAAACTTGAAAAGGCGGCCATGTTCATAATACTTACGCTGATAATACTGGTGGCCTGTTTCAATATAGCAGGCACGCTCATAATGACCGTGATAGAAAAGACAAAAGACATAGGCATCCTTAAATCAATCGGCGCCAACAGGTCCGGCATCATGAAGATATTTGTACTGCAGGGGCTTTTGATAGGCGCGATCGGCAGCCTTATAGGCGGCATATGCGGGGCATGGCTCGCAGGCGCGCTGGGAAGATACCCGATAGTCGAGAAACTGGGCCTCCAGGAAATATATTACTTTGACAGGCTGCCCGTTAAGATAGAGCTGATGGATTTTACGCTGGTTATAGGTACAGCGGTTATAATAAGCCTGCTGGCAACGCTGTATCCGGCGTGGAAGGCATCGCGGCTTGACCCGGTTGAAGCGTTGAGATACGAGTGATAAAAGCCAAAGGCGTTCATAAGATTTATACGAACGGCGCGGAAAAGCTGCCCGTTTTAAAAGGTATAGATCTTAAGATAGAAAAGGGCGAGTTTGTTTCTGTGCTGGGCCCGTCGGGCGCGGGGAAATCAACCCTGCTCCACATACTGGGTGCCCTGGATGAGCCGACACAGGGAGTGGTTTACCTGGACGGCTCGGATGTATACGGTCTGACGGATTCAAAACGCGCCCAGGCGCGTAACAGGCTGATAGGTTTTGTGTTCCAGTTCTATCATCTTCTGCCTGAATTTACAGCGCTTGAAAATGTGATGCTGCCGGGTTTGATCAGTTCCCAGTCGGCAGCCGGCGGCCCGCGGTCAAGGGCAAAAGAACTTTTGGGGCTGGTAGGCCTGGGCGCAAGATTAAACCATAAGCCGGGACAGTTGTCCGGCGGGGAGCAGCAGCGCGCCGCGATAGCGAGGGCGCTTGTGAACAAGCCGGCGGTTTTATTGTGCGACGAACCGACCGGAAACCTGGATTCCGAATCCGGTAAAGGCATAATTGATCTGTTAGAACGGGTGAACAAGGAAGAAAAGGCCACGCTGGTCGTGGTTACGCATGAAGCCCAGATAGCAAAAAGGGCAGACAGGATCTTGAAAATAAAAGACGGGAGGTTGGAATAGCATGAAAAAAGCAAAAAGGGCAAAGAGAACGAAATTGAGGGCAAGGGCCCCGAGGGCAAAAAGGCAGGAAGCGGCGCCGGGACAACAGAAGGTATATATCAACGGCAAGCTGATCGAAAAAGATAACGCGAAGATAACTGTTTTTGACCACGGCCTTTTGTGGACGGCGTATTTGAGGGAATCCGTGTTTATGACAGGCTCATATTCAAGCTGAAAGAGCACATAGACCGGCTTTATGATTCGGCGCAGGCGATAACGCTTGAGATACCCATAGGCAAGCGCCAGATGGTGGATGCCATTATAAAGATCTTGAAGGTAAACGGCATGAAAGACGGTTATGTCCGGCCCATAGTGACAAGGGGCGCCGGGGACCTCGGGCTTGACCCGCGCAAATGCAAAGGCAACGCCACGATAATCATTATCGCGGACACGATCGCGCTGTATCCGGAGAAGCTTTACAAGGACGGGCTCTCTATTGCGACGGTACCTACGAGAAAGAACATCCCGGAGGCGCTGAACTCACAGATCAAATCGCTGAATTACCTGAACAACATACTTGCGAACATA
>JAPLLL010000123.1:2128-4542 GCA_026387595.1 Candidatus Omnitrophota bacterium | reverse complement strand
AACTCATCCAAAGATCCGGCGGCATTTGCCGCAAAGGCAAAACAGCTGGCAAGCCTTACAAAATTTAATATCATACTGCTAAGCGAAAGCGCCGTAGCCATTGAGAAAGCGCTTGAGGGTATAAAGGAAAGGCGGCCGCTGATATATGCGGCAACAAGCCGTAATTTAGAGGAATTTGCAAAGGTAGCGAAAAAATTCAATACCCCGCTTGCGGTGCTTGGCGACTCCCTCGATGAGATCGCTCAGCTTACGCCAAAGATAAAGGCGTTTGGCGTTTCTGAAATGATGATTGATACGGGCAAAAAGAGCATGCTTGCCAAGATCACCGACCTTGCGAACATGCGAAAACTGGCGCTCAAAAAAGCGGCTAGGCCGCTGGGGTATCCGACGATCGTATTCGTAGACGAACAGGACCCGGCTAAAGAGGCGCTGGCAGCTGCAAGCTATATCATGAAGTACGCAGGCCTGGTCATAAAGAAAAACATAAACAGCTGGGCGGTTTTACCTATCCTTACCGCAAGGCAGGACATCTACACTGACCCGCACAGGCCTGTCCAGGTAGAGGCGAAGATATACGATGTCGGCGCGGTGACGACGAAGTCGCCGGTATTGATAACTACGAATTTTTCGATAACCTATTACACGGTTGCCGGAGAGGTTGAGGCGAGCAAGATACCCGCAGGTATAATTGTCTGCGACTCCGAAGGCATGAGTGTCTTAACCGCCTGGGCAGCGGAGAAGTTTACGCCTGAAAGTGTTGCGAAGACAGTGCAGTCGTTCGGAGTAGAAAAAAAGTTCAACCATAAAACCCTTGTAATACCGGGGTATGTCGCGATGATGAGCGGTAAACTTGAGGACCTTTTGCCCGGCTGGAATATCGTAGTGGGGCCGAGAGAGGCATCCGGCTTATCGTCATTTTTGAAAACTCTAAGCATAAAATAAATGAAGACGGATCGTTTTACAATAAAGTTCCTGCCTGATGCAGTGGAGGCAAAGGCCCAGAAAGGCGAGACCGTGCTTGCCGCGGCTATTGACGCTGGTATTTATATCAATTCCTCCTGCGGCGGTGACGGCGTATGCGGAAGGTGCAAGGTCATAATCAATAAGGGCAATTTTAAGACGCAGCCAAGCGGCCGCATAAGCCAGGAGGAAAAAAAGAAAGGATATGTCCTGGCCTGCCTGACCACTGTGCAGGGCGACCTGGAAGTCCTGGTGCCGGAAGAGTCCAGGCTTGACTTTAACCGGTTATCTGCGCAGGACGCGGACCTGCTTAGGTTAAAAGGGGTGTATTCACAGGTAGAAGAGGTAGATGCGGGTAAACCCATAATCGATGAGAAAGTATTCGTACATAGCCCGTTTGCCGATAAATCCCATTTAGGCGTTGCCTTTGACATAGGGACCACAACGGTCACGGGCCAGCTGGTGGAGCTTAAGACGGGTAAGATATTGGGTACCAAGGCCACATATAACCGGCAGGCAGTTTTCGGAAGCGATGTAATATCAAGGATAGTATACGCATCCGAACAAGGCGGCTTGGAACAGCTGCACCGCGCGGTTATTGACAACATCAACGAAATAATCCGCGAACTGGCCGGGGAGAACAAGATAAAACCCGATGATATCATGGCGGTCATGGTGGCCGGCAACACAACCATGATATACCTTTTATTAAAGGAAGACCCCTCCCGGATAAGGAAGGCGCCGTACAACACCGTGGCGAACTTTCCTGTAAGGAGGGCAATAGAGGCAGGGATAACAGTAAACCCGCACGGCCTTTTGGCCTGCATACCCGGGGTCAGCAGCTATGTGGGTGCGGATACTATTGCAGGCGTTATTGCCTGCGGCATTGCGGATAAAGAAGAATTAAGCCTGCTTATTGACATAGGCACAAACGGCGAAATGGCCCTTGGCAATTCCGAATGGCTTGTCTGCTGCGCGGCCTCAGCAGGCCCGGCGTTTGAAGGAAGCGGTGTGGGCTGCGGTATGCGCGCGGCAAAAGGCGCGATCGAGGATATTTCAATAGATCGCAAGGGTTTAAAACTGGATATAAAGGTTAAGACGATAGGCAACGAAAAACCAAAAGGCATCTGCGGTTCCGGCTACATAGATGCGCTGGCAGAGATGCTTAAGGCGGGGATAATCGATAAGAACGGCAAGATTGATAAAAGAATAGCATCCGCCAGAATACGAACAGGGCTGGACGGCATGGAACTCATAGTCGCTTTTAAAAACGAAACAGCCGTAGGCAAAGATATTGTCATAACTGAAGCCGATATTGAGAACCTTAAGCGATCAAAGGGCGCTATTTATTCGGCCTGCGAAAGCCTTGTAAGAAAAGTGGGCGTGAACCTTTCGGACATAAAAAAGATATACGTGGCAGGCGGTTTCGGCGTATCGCTTGATATGGAAAAGGC
>JAPLLL010000123.1:0-2041 GCA_026387595.1 Candidatus Omnitrophota bacterium | reverse complement strand
CCCCGCGGAAAGTTCTTATTTGCGGGGAATACCGCGATCATAGGCGCAAGGGAGATCCTACTCTCTTATGACACGATGAAGAAGGCTGAAGAGATCGCCAGAAAAATGACTTGCGTTGAATTATCAATAGAACCGAAATACATGGACGAGTACATAGCGAGCCTGTTTTTCCCTCACACGGACTTAAACAGGTTCCCGTCCTTAAAAACAACATAAAGGAGAAAGAAATGCCGGTCGAAGTTATTAAAGAAAAATGGGTAAGTAGGGTAAACGAGGTTTCGCTCGGGAGCTCAAAGGTCGTAAAAGTAGGAGGCCAGAACTGTCTTCCTTTCATGTTCCAAGACGGAGAAATTCCGAACTCCCCGGTCATAGCCATGGAAGTGCTTGATATGGAACCCGGGGAATGGCCGGATACGCTTAAGGCAGCTTTCGGCAATTCGTTAAAAGATCCCTGCGAATGGGCGAAGAGATGCGTGAACGATTTCGGCGCTGACCTTATATGCCTTGTCCTTGAGAGCACAAACCCGGAAACAAAGAATGCTTCGCCTGATAAGGCCGCTGAAACGGTGACAAAATTATTAAAAACGGTCAATGCGCCGCTTATCATAGTCGGTTCAGGCGATAAGCAAAAGGACAACGAGGTCCTTGTAAAGTGCAGCCAGGCTGCAAAAGGCGAAAACTGCCTTCTGGGCATGGCAGGCCAGGATAATTACAAGACGCTTACTGCCGCATGTATAGCTGACGGCCACTCTATTATTGCTGAATCCCCGATAGACATAAATATCGCAAAGCAAGTGAACATATTGATAACGGACATGGGATTTAACCCCGCCAGAATAGCCATGCATCCTACATCCAGCGCCCTGGGCTACGGCATGGAATATGTGTATTCGATAATGGAACGCGGCAGGCTTGCGGCTTTGACCGGGGATAAAATGCTTGCCATGCCGTTCATAGTGTTTCTGGGCTCAGAGGTGTGGAAGGTAAAAGAAGCCGTTGCGGGCGAGAAAGACACGCCTGAATGGGGCGATGCCTTAATGCGCGGGCCCTTATGGGAGGCCACTACTGCCGCATGCCTGCTCCAGGCCGGAGCCGATATCCTTGTAATGCGGCACCCGGACGCGGTAAAAAATGTAAGCAGCATAATAAGGCAGTTGACGAAAAAATGATCCAGGATAAAAGATTTCACGATATCAGGAAGGTTTTGATAGCGGTACTGGTCCTGAACTGGCTTGTATCGTTCATGAAGGTCATATACGGTATTATGACCGGTTGCGCCAGCATGAGGGCGGACGGCCTGCATTCGTTCTCGGACGGTGCTTCAAACATAATCGGCCTTATCGGGATATGGGTTGCTTCCCAGCCTGTTGATAAGGACCATCCGTACGGACACAAAAAATACGAGACCTTTTCCGCAGTCGGCATAGCGATATTATTGATACTTCTCTGCGTGCAGATCCTGCACGGCGCATTCTCGCGGATCAGCAATCCGGTTGTGCCGGAGGTAACGGCAATAAGCTTTATTATCATGGCAGTGACAATGGCGGTGAATCTGTTTGTGATCTGGTATGAGGTAAAAAAATCAAAGGAACTTACGAGCGACATACTTTATTCCGACGCCATGCATACGCGCAGCGATGTGCTGGTCTCTTTTTCGGTTATCGCGACGCTGGTCGGCATGAAGATGGGGTGGTATTTCCTGGATACATCAGTCGCTGTTATCATAGCGGCCCTTATCGGATATGCCGCGTTTAAGATCCTAAAGGAAAGTTCATACGTCCTGTGCGATACAGCGCCTATCATGTCCGATAGCATAAAACGCATTGTTATGCAGGTAGACGGCGTTAAAGCGTGCCATCAGATACGCACTCGCGGCAGGTCCGATGATATCTACATTGACCTGCATATACTGGTAAAACCCAACATGCATGTCGGCACTGCCCACGATATTACCGAAACAATAGAAAATAAAATAAAAGAGAAGATGCCCGGGGTAGCAGACGTAGTTGTGCATGTAGAACCGCAGGGACACGACTGATAT
>JAPLLL010000037.1 GCA_026387595.1 Candidatus Omnitrophota bacterium | reverse complement strand
TCTCCTTCCTTAACCCAGCGCCCTATTTAGGAGGGGCTGGGTTCATTTTAAAATGGCTTCAGGATGTCGTATCCTATGACTATGCCGAATATGATGCTATAAACCAATATAGTCAATATGACCGCATAACCTTTATTGCTCATGAAGGTCTTCGCGGCTAATTTTCCCGCCCCGATATACATCATTATTATTCCCAGGACATTTGTAAACCAGTATGATATCAAAAACGCGGCAAGAAAGCTGCGCGGGACAAACCTGTTTATAAAGCTTGCCGAAATATACGCAATGGGTATATTTACAAATGCGTCGTTCCACCATGTGAGCGGCGATAACAGCCATCCGATAAATGCTACCAAACCCAATAAAAATTTTCTGGTCATAATTTATACGTCAGCGCCGCTGAAAACGCGGTCTCATCTATAAACCGGCCCTCTACATTTAAATACACATCCTTGGTAATATCAAAATTCGTTCCTGCGATAAGGCCGAAATGATCTTTGGCGCCGTGCCAGTGCCACTTATTTTCCACGTTGTCTTTTTTTATGATAAATAGTTGGGACGCTTTTACCCCTGCGTAAGGCTCAAGTTTGTCCACGCCCTTTGAAACAAGGAACGAGATCTGCCATTCATCCCATATCGAGGCGTATTTCGTACCGTTTACCTCTTTTTGGGGCGGGTGGGCGCTTATATGCTGGAACCCCAATATGGCCCGCTGTCTTTTTACCGCATCGTTATAAACGCGGAATCGCAGGCCATACGCGCCGGAAAAACCAAGGCCTAGGTCAAGCTTGCCTGTCTCGCTGGGGTTGTACTCCATATCACCTACGCCCAGTTTGCCGTCAAATGAAAACCAGTCGTATATCCCGTACGAGAGATTGAAAAAATACTGGTTGCTTTCCGCCTTCCCCAGATTCTTCTCCATATCCCTGTCAAAAACAAGGTTGGTCTCTGCGCCCATGTACCATGCGTTGCGCTTAGGCATATCCGGCCCGTATAGCGGAGCCGCAAGGCAGGGGCTCGCTCCTATTATGAAGACAATCATTAATCCAAATATGCGGTTACGCATACCTACTATTATAATATATCTCCGGATTATTGCAATACGCGCAATAAGTCTTTTCTATTTTAACCGGGTGATAGGATAATTTTACAGCCTTTAGGTTCTCAAGGCCCGAATCATCCATGATGTTTATATACTTAAATCCTTTCATCTCTTTGGAAAATTCGCGAAATATAAACTGGGCAAGCCCTTTTATTTTTAAATCCGCTATTTCAAGAAGGACGGTAAATGTTTCGTGATCCAGCTTATAACCAAAGGTGTAGGCCGAAATTTTGCCGTTCACAAGCACCACCCTCCCCGATAATCCAAGTTCAGCATATCGGTCCATTGTTTTTTTATGGGCCGTATACGCATCCTCCATAAGGGCATTGTAATATCCGCCTTCTCCCGGTCCCTTAACCCTTTGGACCTGCCATTCTTTAAACAATTTAAGGCAGGCGGCCTCATCCTGGGCACGAAATTCCCTATATTCAGATTTATAATTCTTTACAAAATAATTGCACAGCGCCCTTTTTGCTTTGTATTTATCCCCTGCCAAATCCGCCAGGTCCGCCTGCCTGCAGATATATTCGCTGCCTTTTTCTTTAATATTATAACCAATTTTTTTGTACGCCTCTGTATCCTCTCCCTTTATTTCTTCTATCCTGGACAAATTCCTGTTTTTATTAAACTCACCCATAATTTCAAAACATCGCCTTACCGTATTTTTAACCTTTTCCCGGCCCAAGGGCGGGATCGGCATAAAAAAACTGCCTGCACCTTTACAAAACAGGCAGAAATTACCGTCAATAATTGTCCAGTAATAACCTAATAGATCCGTCCATAAATAATTGGCAATAAAGGAATAACTTGAAAGCGGATTTTTAACCCGGCTTGCATATCCGGAGAATAATTTCATATCGCCTATCAGGAGTTTATTCAAGGCGGGTTCGGTTCTTACATTCAGTTTTTCTAGGATTTCGATATCATCCTGGAACCGCAAAATGCATTGCGGGTCGATACTTTTTAAAGTTGGCGGAAAATATTGCCGGTAATTGGTAATTGGCAGCTGGCAATTAGCAATATGCGGGCACTTATGGTCAAGCCCCAATACAATATCCTTGTAATCTTCGTCCCACATAAGCACAAACGGATACAGTTTACAATCAAGCGGCCGGTCCACATAAATTTTACACCTGTTATTTTTTGGATTAAGGCAGGAACAAATAAACCCAGCCCCTGCGTGCAGGGGCTGGGTAAACCTGTTCCCTTCAGGGGTTAGATCCAGGCCCGCGGCATACGGGCTTTCAGCATCCAAAAAACGGCAGCAGACATCGCACTTGAGGCAGCATTCGGAAGGGATGAATTGCTTCATTTCAATTCTATAAGGCGCCAGGCATTAAGGTCGGAAGGGTAGTTAGAGGTATAGGTGCCTACCGAAGCGAGTACATATTCAGGATCCTGGAGGCTTCGGAGAGGGATCTTAAGTGTTATTGAGTGTTTTTTCCGCTCGACCTGCATTCCCTTGACATCAACGGATTTTCCAAAACGATAAACCCTGACTTCTTCTTCCTTTACGTTTATTTTAAATTTGGGCATTTCTGAAAAATCAATACTTGGACTATATGGCGCCAGGTAAACATAGAAACCGTTTTTAGGATTGCCGGCTATCCCCAGGAACATGCTGATAATAAGCTCGTCATTTGTCTTGCCGTAGGCAACGGTCTTGTTGCGGAATGTCGTAGCTATCGCAAGCGGGAGCGCTGATGCCTCGTCCAGTTCAACAGCGGGATATGAGCCGAACAGCTCGTTTTTTCTCGCAAAGGCATCCAGATAAAACGCGCTCTCAGCGCGCTGGCTCTTATAAAAATGGATTGCCTGATATTTGCGCTCAACCTCTTCGTCTGTCAGGGGTCCCGTTTCCCATTGAATCGAGCTTTGTTTTAAGGGCTGCGGCACTGGAAGATATAATTCCGGATGATAGTTGCGCGGTACGGGCCATGTATAACAATGTATAAGATATTCGTGAATCTTCGGCGGCGGTATCTTTCCTTTTAAATTCCACAACGCAACCTGTAAAAACAAATAATACGCCCTGTGGTCCCTGTTGGTATCAACAGGGTTTGTAACAAATATCTTTGTGGGTTTATATTTTTTCAGCGCCGATTCTATGTCCCACAGGACAGCTTCACCTTTATAGGGGGCATTGGGCGTAAGGGCATTCTCGTAAGGCACTTGTGATACCCTGCTAAGCATATTCTTAAACGGCTTTCTGTCGCCCCAATAATTCAAAAATATCTCAAGCATCCCGAAATCAGGATAACCCAAGAATATAAGGTTTTCCTCTGGCACCCCGAGAAATTTCATCGCGGAAATCGCCTCGGCCTGCCTTACTTTTCCCATGGCTATAAGCGCCTTCTGCTTGATGACAAAACGTTTTTCATACACGATGAATGCCAGCTGGTTATGCTCACCGTTTGTCAGATACATCACCTTGACCTCTGCGCCGGCCTTAACCGCCTTCTGTATAATGCCTGCTGCGCCGATAGATTCATCGTCCGGATGCGGGGCCAGGATCAAGATCCTATCCTCTTTTTTAACCGGCTCTATCTGGGCAAGCTGCGGGGCGACAGCGCCTATATCCGGCCATTCAGCCTCTACCGCCGGGATAAACAAGCAGATAATAGCTATCAAAACCGCTGAAATTATATGCGCTGGTTTCATGCTTTCAGATCTTTTATTTCTGATCCCACTTTTTCTTTAAACCGCCTGCCGAGTATGTGAAATTTATCTTCTTTTATTTCCCATTTTTTCTGGAATGTAATTATAAATGACAAGAATATCAGGTAGATATCCAGCCAAAAACTCCGGTGTTTTATGTACCACATGTCATATCTAAATTTTACCTTTGGCTCTGTGTAGGCCGAGCCCAGTATCTGCGCTACACCGGTCAAGCCGGGGATAACTGCGTGCCGTTTATTAAAATCCGGGAAATCCTTTACAAATTTCTCAACTAATTCCGGCCTCTCGGACCTTGGCCCTACAAAACTCATGTCGCCTTTTAAGATATTCCACAGCTGCGGAAGCTCATCCATCGCGGTTTCACGCAAGAGCCAGCCCACCTTCGTAACCCTTGGATCGTGCTCGGCCGCCCACACCACGCCAGTATTTTTTTCCGCGTCTTTTACCATTGAACGGAACTTCCAAAGTTTAAATACCTTGCCGTCTTTCCCGGTTCTGTCCTGAGAATAAAATACCGGCAACCCGCTTTCGAGCCATACTGCGGCGGCGATCACTGCCCATAAAGGCGAGCTTAATATTAAACCTGTTAGGGCAAGGGAGAAATCAAATATTCGTTTCATTTGTTTTTTTTCTATCTCTTCAGCACTTATCTAGATTATTTTTCATATCATCAAAATCCAAAAGTTTCAATTCACTTTTATCTTCCAAAAATCTCTCTACATCCTTTTTTACCGCTTTAAAATCGACCCCCTTTAATTTCTCCAAAATAAAATCTACGTAATTCTCCTCGTTTAATGCTAAATCCCGTTTTTCTGTTTGCATGATAGCATTATTCAAAAGCAGATAATTTGGCTTGATCTTTTTGCCGATATACCACACTAAATCATAAAAGTCTCTCCCCTTAGTGAACTCTCTAAAAAAACATGCATGTAGTTTTGTTGCATATAATGATGGTAAATCAAAATGCGGCAAATTGAACAGATACACTTTGTTAACGAGCGTTTTTTCAAGGCGCCATCCTTGCGGCGGATTTGAATCAACTTCAATTTTAATTGAAAGTTTCTGGCCTGCCAAATTTGAGATACCCAGATCTTTTAATAACCTTTCGAATTTTAAAAACGTACTCTGAACGGTTTTATCAACTTTAGCCTTAGATTCAACATTAAGCCCGTATAATTTAAGTTCCCGCTCTATTGTCTTGTTAATCTCATAAAAATTATATTCTTTTTTATCCACAAGCGAAAAATCCAGATCTTCAGAAAATCTCCGCAAGCCAAACAGGATTCTCAACGCCGTGCCACCCACAAACGCAAGGTTATCCAAATAGCTTTTATCATACATAATTTTCAATACTGCGATCTGCAAAAATTCGCGTGTCCTATTTAATTTTTCTTCCGTTGGGGCATCATGCGCGAACTGCTGTCTCAAAAGTTCAATCATCCCACTTTTTCCTTTTTAATAAATTCGCATAATATTTTTATGTTCTCCGTCAACCTATTACTTTTAAACAATTTTGAAAATTCTTTAAGCTTATTTTGGTGTAAAGAGCCTATGTTCTGAAAGCGATAAGAATCTTTAAAAACACCTTTGCCCAATGTCTTGATTGTGCTTAAATTCAAATATAAAAAATCAACGATTGCCTTTTCCGGCTCAGCCATCAAATATGTCAATCCGCGTTCATCTTTAACCGCTTTAAAGCCCCTGAATGCCGACGGCTTAATGCGCTGATACACAAACGAGCCCAGCCCATTTGAAAAACGCGCTGTCTTCTTGGTCGTAATTGAGGTAACTTCCATGACCCGCTCCGGTATGATCCCATAGAAATTTAACGCGTATTCCAGGCTGACATAAGAAGGGGCATACAGCTGATTAGCGATAAATTGCCTGCTTGGATTAATTTTTCTGTCATTTTCATTTAGGATATATATGCCGCGTTTCAGCTTAATTACCAGCCCTTTCTCCTGCCAGCGCTTAAACTGATTGCGCATAATCTGCGTTTCCTTTTCAGATTTTATCAGGTCCCGGCTTTTTATAAGCGGCAAGCTTAAGACTCTATTTTTAAACTGTCCATATTTCATATATAATCTCGTTTCCTTAAATAAT
>JAPLLL010000115.1:9353-10667 GCA_026387595.1 Candidatus Omnitrophota bacterium | reverse complement strand
GCAGGCGCAGAGGCGATCATACTGTGCGACACAAACGGCGGCACTATGACTTCCGAAATATTTAAAATCGTGCAGGAAGTAAAAGAACTTGTAAATGTGCCGGTGGGCATCCATTGCCACAATGACTCCGATATGGCTGTTGCGAACAGCCTCGCTGCAGTGCAGGCAGGTGCGGCTCATGTCCAGGGCACCATAAACGGCATAGGCGAGCGCTGCGGCAATGCGAATCTTATTTCCGTGATTGCTGACCTCGTGCTTAAGCTGGACGTGGAGTGTATTTCGCGCCTTAACCTGAAGGAACTTACAGAGGCATCGCGGTACGTGGCAGAGATATGCAACATGAGACAGTTGGAGAGCCAGCCTTTCGTGGGTAATTCCGCGTTCGCGCACAAGGCAGGCGTGCATATAAATGCCATACAGAAAAACCCCAAAACATATGAACACGTGGACCCGCAGCTTGTGGGGAACAGGCGCAGGATCCTTGTTTCTGAATTGACCGGCAAAAGCGGTTTTATCCAGAAGGCGCAGGAGATGGAACTTGAACTTGATAAAAATTCACCGAAGACGCAGAAGCTCCTGAAGATGCTCCAGGACCTGGAACATGAAGGATACCATTTTGAAGCGGCAGAGGCATCCCTTGAACTTCTGATGAAAAGGGCGCTGAAGAAATTCGACGATTTTTTCAAACTGGAGGATTTCAGGATCGTTATCTCCAAGGAAGGTAAAAAGCTTACCTCAGAGGCTATAATCAAGCTTAAGGTAGGAAAGCATCTGGAGCACACGGCTGCCTTAGGCGACGGACCTGTCAATGCGCTGGATAACGCGCTCCGCAAGGCGCTTAAGGCGTTCTATCCCGGCCTTTCCGAGATGCATCTTTCGGACTTCAAGGTCAGGGTGCTGGATGAAAAAGCCGGCACTGCCGCAAAGGTCAGGGTGCTGATACAATCCCAGGACAAAGATGCTTCCTGGTGGACAATGGGCGTTTCCGAGAACATCATGGAGGCGTCATGGCAGGCCCTGGTCGATAGCATTGAGTACAAACTGTTAAAGGATTCCAAAAAAGACGCCAAGTGACGAATATCCCTTCTGTTTATAATCCGAATACAGTTGAGGATAAGTGGTATAAACTCTGGGAAGAGAGCGGTTTTTTCCGCGCTTCGCCCGACCCGAAGAAAAAACCCTACTGCATAGTCATACCTCCGCCTAACGTAACCGGCATCCTCCACATGGGCCATGCCCTTAATAACACTATCCAGGATATCCTTATACGCTATAAACGCATGAAGGGCATGGAGGCGCTCTGGATGCCGGGGA
>JAPLLL010000115.1:2541-9339 GCA_026387595.1 Candidatus Omnitrophota bacterium | reverse complement strand
CATGGAGGCGCTCTGGATGCCGGGGACAGACCACGCCGGTATAGCGACGCAGAATGTCGTGGAAAAACAGATCGCCAAGGACGGGTTGAGGCGCCAGGACCTGGGAAGGGAAAAGTTCGTCGAGCGCGTATGGCAATGGAAAGAGCAATACGGCTCGACTATTATCATGCAGCTTAAAAAGCTCGGCTCTTCCTGCGATTGGGACAGGACGCGTTTTACAATGGATGAAGGGTATTCCGGGTCCGTGGCGGACGTATTCAAAAGGCTTTACGATAAAGGCCTGATCTACCGCGGGGATTATATAATCAACTGGTGCCCGCGCTGCCAGACAGCCCTTTCCGATGAAGAGGCGCCGCATCATGAACTGCAGGGCCACCTATACTACATAAAATATCCGCTTAAAGAAGACGCAAACCAGTTCGTTACCGTTGCCACGACCCGGCCTGAGACGATGCTTGGCGACACCGCGGTCGCGGTTAATCCGAAAGATAAAAGATATAAAAAACTTCTCGGTAAAACGCTCATATTACCCCTGGTTGAAAGAGAGATAAAAATAATCGCCGACAGCATGGTGGATATGGCATTCGGCACAGGCGCGGTAAAGGTCACGCCCGCGCACGACCCGAATGATTACGCGCTCGGGAAAAAACATAAGCTGGAATTCGTGAACGTAATGCGTCCGGACGCCAGGATGAATGAGAACGCAGGCGATTACCGGGACATGGACCGGTTCGAGGCACGCGAAGTTATCCTGGAGGACCTGAAAGAAAAAAAGTTGCTGGTAAAGGAGGACCCGCATAATTTATCAGCGGGCCACTGCTACCGATGCCACACGATCATCGAGCCGTATCTTTCGAAACAATGGTTCGTGAAAATGAAGCCGCTTGCGAAACCAGCGATAGAGGCGGTTAAAAAAGGCAGAATAAAATTTTACCCGGACAGATGGACCAAGGTATACCTGAACTGGATGGAGAACATACAGGACTGGTGCATATCGCGCCAGATCTGGTGGGGGCATAGACTGCCGGTTTATTATTGCAAAAAATGCGAAGAGGTTACCGTGTCCCTGACCGGGCCCGAGAAATGCCCTGCCTGCGGTTCTGTTGATATGGCCCAGGATGAAGACGTGCTGGATACGTGGTTCTCCTCCTGGCTGTGGCCGTTCGCCACATTTAAGGACGAAAAGGACCTTAAGTATTTTTATCCGACATCCGCGCTTGTGACCGCGCAGGAAATAATATTTTTCTGGGTGGCGCGCATGATAATGGCAGGCATTGAGTTTCAGAAAGAAATACCGTTCAGGGATGTTTATATCCATGGGACCGTGCGCGACGATACCGGCAAGAAGATGTCAAAGTCCCTGGGCAATATCATAGACCCGCTTGAAATAATAAAAGAATTCGGCGCGGATGCGCTAAGATTCAGCATAATCTCCATAACCGCGGTGGGCCAGGATGTTTTCCTGTCCAAACAGAAATTTGAATTCGGCAGGAATTTCGCGAATAAGATCTGGAACGCCTCGCGGTTCATCATAAGCAACCTGAAGGCGGAAAATATGAAGGCGGACCTGTGCGCCTCTTACGATGCGCATAATATGAGCCTTGCCGACAAATGGATCCTGAGCCGGTTTTATCAGGCGCTGGAGTCCGTTGAAAAGTCGCTTGAGAATTACCGGTTTAACGAAGCGGCGCTTGGTATTTACGAATTTTTCTGGCATGAATTCTGCGACTGGTATATCGAGCTTTCCAAAGCCGAAATAAACGAACCGCATACCCAACTTATCCTTTATAAAGTTTTAGAAAAATCGCTACGGGTGCTGCATCCGTTCATGCCGTTCATTACAGAAGAGATTTGGCACAGCCTTTCGCCGGAGACTATCATGACCCAGCCGTGGCCTCATGTGCAGAAGCAGATGATAAATAAAAAGATCGACGGCCAGATGCAGGCCATTATCGATGTTATAACCGCAGTGCGTAATATCCGGGCTGCCTGGAACATAGACCCGAAGGCAAGGATAAATATACTGGTAAAGGCCCCAAAAGATACAGCGCAGCATTTGAATGCCAATTCCGGCTATATAAAGGCGCTGGTAAAGGCGCAAGATCTAAAGACGGGCGATAATATCGTTAAGCCGCCCAGATCCGCAGTCGCTATCGTAAAAGATACGCAGGTTTACGTCCCGCTTGAGGCACTTATTGACCTTGAGAAAGAAAAGGGCCGCATAAGCAAGAAAATTGAAGAAACAAACAGCACGATAAACGGCATAGGGCAACGGCTGAAAAATAAGGAATTTCTTAAAAAGGCGCCGAAAGATATAGTGGAAGGCGAAAAGAAGAGAAAGGCTGAACTCGCGGAAACGCTGCGCCTGCTTGAGGCCAATCTAAAGGATATAGCGTGAAAATAGAGCAGCTGATAAAAGATGCGCTGAAAGAGGACATCGGAAAAGGCGACATAACAACCCGGTCTCTTTTTCCCAAACCAAAGCATATTACCGCAAGGATCATCGCAAAAGAAAAAGGCATCCTTGTGGGTTTGTCCGTAGTCGAAATGGTGTTTAAAGCAATTGACAAAAAAATAAAGATCACGCGCAAGGTACGGGAAGGCCGCCCTGTAAGGCCCGGGATCACTGTCTGCGTTATCAGGGGCAGGGCAGACAAAGTATTGGCAGGAGAACGTGTAGCGCTGAATTTTATTGCCAGGCTGAGCGGCATTGCCACGCTGACAAATAAATATGTAAATCGCATCAAACCGTATAAGGCAAAGATCCTGGATACCCGTAAGACCACCCCGCTTTTAAGGAGCCTTGAAAAATATGCCGTTAGGGTGGCCGGAGGCCATAATCACAGAATGGGGTTGTGGGATAGGGTTTTAATAAAAGACAACCATAAGGCAGTTGCCAGTTCCCAGTTCCCGGTTCCCAGTTTAAAGAAGATGGTAGCAAGTTTAAGAAAAAAGACAAAAAAGAAAATCGAGGTTGAAGTTGAGAGCTTGAGGGAATTTAAAGAAGCGCTGAAAGCGGGACCTGATATTATAATGCTGGACAATATGAACCTTCATGATATTAAACGAGCAGTTAAGATAAGAAACAAACTGGTGACTGGTAACCGGCAACTGGTGACTAAACTGGAAGCATCCGGCGGTATTACGCTTGATAATATACGCGATATCGCAAAGGCCGGTGTGGATTTCATATCGGTCGGCAGCCTTACCCATTCGGTTAAATCAATAGATTTTTCCCTGGAGGCATGAAAATGAGAAAAGCTATTCTGGGTCTATTTATTGCCACCGTGTTCTTGACTCCGTTGCTGATCGTCCCGCTCACCATTGACTATTACCACCCGTCGAAAGAATTATTCAGCCAGCTCATGATCATTTTATGCCTGGGGCTGTGGCTGATAAAGGAAATCAACCAGGAAAGGATCGAGATCATCCGGACCAGGTTTTACTTTGTGCTTCTTGCTTTTTGCGGCGTGCTGGGTATCTCCATTATATGGGCGAAAAGCCCTTATTTAGCGGTAAGGGATTATGCTCAGGTCCTTACTTTCATGGCTGCCTTTTTTGTGTGTGTTAATATTGTCCGGCAGAAGGAAGCCCGCATAGTTGCATTTTTCGCATATCTGGCCGGGTTTATTGCCGCGCTATACGCTTTATTTCAATACCAAGGGATGGATTTTATCAGGTATCAGGGGATCATGTTCCCGGACTGGAGGTTCAGGTTGTATTCAAGCTTCGGCAACCCGGAATTTCTGGCCGATTACCTCATTTTGATATTCCCGGTAGGCCTGGCATTTTATATATCAGCCCAGAAGTTTTCAAAAAAACTATTCATGCTCGTAAGCCTTGCCATAATCTTTACGGCGATCCTGATTACTTTTTCGATCGGCGCTTTTATCGGCTTGTTTTTGGGCCTTGCGTTCATGGTCCACTTGTTTGTCATCGAAAAAATACGGCTTCGCAACATAGTGTGCCAGAAAACAATAGTACCGCACCTGCCAAGCAGCATTATAGTGCTTGCCTTTGTTTTGGTTGCGCTCACAGGACTCTTTTTTGTTAACAATAAACTGCACTCGCCGTCACTCTTAAAGCAGGCGAAGGCTTCCAAGATATGGCGCCACGGCTTTCAAAACAGGGTATTTGTCTATAGGAGCGCATACCGTATGGTGCGGGACAATCCTTTGACAGGCGTAGGCATAGGCAACTTCAAGCTGAGGTTCCCGGAATACAGGGGCAGGCTGATAAAGGCGCAGAAAAAAGAGTTTGATTCTCTTACCCTGGACAGGGAGCGGGATAAAAATGTCCTGAATGAGTATCTCCAGTTTTGGGCAGAGAGCGGCATATTTGCCCTTCTTATATTTTTCGTGATATTTCTCGTTGTGTTTAAAAACGGGATGTTTCTTTATTTTGATATTTTCGGATATAAAAAGCAGCTTTTTGCGCTCGGGATCCTGAGCGGTATCATAGCTTTTCTGGCGCATTCATTCTTGAGCTTTCCTATGCATGTCATGCCGAACGGACTTTTATTCTGGGTTTTTACGGGATTATTGTTCGCCCCGCATGAGACGCGGCATTTGGAAAACAGGGCCCTGTTTTTTTTACGCGGCAGCGCTTTAAAAAAGTCGGTCTCCAGGGGCGGCGTTGTTTTAGCCATGGTATTTTTATCGGTCTGGCCGGTAAAGATGTTCCTGAGCGATGTATTTCTTAAACGGATGGTTGACCTGGACAAGGAGCGCAAGTTTGACGCCGCTTTGGCGGAAGCGAAAACTTCTTTATTTTTCAATCCTCATTCGGGTGCCGTTATCTATTTGGGCAATTATGCCCTGCTAACTAAAGACTATGATGCCGCGGCGAAGGCCTTCAAGTCCGCGCTTGAGACTGATGACGCGATAAATTTCCACGTTGCGCTTGCGGAAACGTATTATAAGGATAATTTGAGGCAGGATTCTATCGGCGAATATAACAAGGTGCTTCTTCTTAACCCTTATTTTTCAGACGCGCGTATCAGGCTTGCAGAGATCTATACGGAGAACCGCATGTATCCGGAGGCAGAGGCGCAGTGCCAGTTTATCCTGATGCAGATCGGCAAGGATTCCAAAAACAGCAAGAAAATAAACGACATAATGAACAAGATATTTGACGAGAGATTTTTATCCGAATATTATGGCAACGTTCAGATTACAAAGTGACCTGAGGCCATGCGGGGACCAGCCAAAGGCAATAAGGGAGCTTGCGGGAAGATTAAAGAACGGGGAGCGTTATTCAACGCTTTTGGGGGTTACGGGTTCCGGCAAGACCTTTACGGTGGCGAACGTGATCGCGGATATCGGCAGGCCCGCATTAGTTATATCCCACAATAAGACCCTCGCCGCCCAGCTTTACAGCGAATTCAAATCTTTTTTTCCTGAAAATGCGGTTGAATATTTTGTAAGTTATTACGATTATTACCAGCCTGAAGCGTATATTCCGCAGACCGATACCTACATAGAGAAAGATTCGTCCATAAATGACAACCTGGACCGGCTGCGGCTCTCGGCTACGAGCTCACTCATGGCAAGGGACGACGTTATTGTTGTTGCGAGTGTTTCCTGCATATATAACCTCGGTTCTCCCCAGGATTACGCGCAGCTTCTTTTGTTCATGGAACCCGGCCAGGTGATCTCCCGTACGGCAATCATGCAGCGCCTTGTCGAGATCCAGTATGAGCGAAACGACATAGACTTTGCAAGAGGGAAATTCCGCGCCCGCGGGGATGTGATCGAGATATTCCCGGCCTACAGGCAGGACGCAGTGCGGGTTGAATTATCCGCTGACAGGATAGAGAGGCTTAGTGTGATAGACCCGTTGACCGGAAAGACCGTTGCGCGCATTGGAAAGGCGGCGATATATCCTGCCAAACATTTTGTTATGGGCCAGGACAGGATAGAGGCAGCGCTTAAGACGATCGAGGCGGAACTTGCACTGCGCGTAGAGGAATTTAAACAGCAGAATAAACTGCTGGAGGCGCAGCGGATCTTACAGCGCACGCGTTTTGATATGGAGATGCTTAAAGAAGTGGGCTACTGCCACGGCATAGAGAATTATTCGCGGCACCTTTCAAGCAGGCAGCCGGGCTCTCGGCCCGATTGCCTTATTGATTATTTCCCGAAAGATTTTATTACCATAATAGATGAATCGCACGTTACGCTGCCGCAGGTGCGCGGTATGTACGAAGGCGATAAGGCCCGCAAAGAGACTCTTGTTGAATATGGGTTCAGGCTTGGGTCCTGCCTGGATAACAGGCCTTTAAGGTTTGACGAATTTGGATCGCTTACAGGCCAGACAGTTTTTGTCACGGCAACGCCGAGCCCTTATGAGATGGAAAGGTCAAAGACAGCTGTTGAGCAGATAATACGGCCCACAGGGCTGGTGGATCCCGAAATAATCGTAAAGCCTATCGAGGGCCAGGTGGATGACCTTATAGAGCAGATCCGCCTGCGGGCTCAAAGAAAAGAAAGAGTGCTGGTTACCACGCTGACCAAAAAAATGGCAGAAGATCTATCAACGTATTTAAATGAACTTGGGCTGAAGGTAAGATATCTGCATTCAGAGATAGATACGATACAACGAGTCGAAATACTGCGGGATCTAAGAAAGAGGCAGTTTGACTGTCTTGTGGGGATCAATCTTTTGCGTGAAGGACTGGATCTGCCGGAGGTCTCGCTGGTCGCGATCCTGGACGCGGACAAGGAAGGCTTCCTCCGCTCGGAAACGTCGCTGATTCAAACCATGGGCCGGGCCGCGCGCAATCTGGACGGCAAGGTC
>JAPLLL010000115.1:0-2530 GCA_026387595.1 Candidatus Omnitrophota bacterium | reverse complement strand
TCATAATGTATGCGGATGAGATAACAGGTTCGATGAAAAGGGCTATTTCAGAATCAAGCCGCAGGAGGGCAATACAACTTGAATACAACAAGCAGAACGGCATTACGCCCAGGTCCGTGGAGAAGGCTATAAGCGAGGGGATCGAGTCTGTAAGATCCGCAGAGGAGCTTACCGTTGCCGTTGCGGGAGAGACTCTTGAGGAACACGATGTAAACCTGGTGTTGTCAGAGCTTGAATATGAGATGGAGCTTGCAGCGCGCAACCTGCAGTTTGAAAAGGCGGCGGAATTTCGGGACCAGATTTTACAACTCAAAAGGGGACAGTTCTCAGACCGAAAGTAGCGACCGAAACAGAGAACTGTCCCCTATAGGTGGTTTATGGATGAAAAAATATTAGCCCTGATCCGGGAACAGCGCGATTATATTTCCGGGGAGGAGATAAGCAAAGAGCTTGGTATTTCAAGGGCAGGCATATGGAAGCACATTGAAAAACTGCGCTCTCTTGGGTATGAGATAGAGGCGTCCCCGCATTTGGGCTACAGATTTATTTCGGCGCCTGACAAGCTGATACCCGAAGAGGTATCATGGAAACTGAATACCCGCATCCTGGGCGGGAAGATCTATTCTTTTGCCAGGACGGATTCCACGAATACGCTTGCATACAACCTTGCGGAAAAAGGTGAACCCCAGGGCAGCATTGTTTTTGCCGAAGAGCAGACAAAAGGCCGGGGCCGGTTTAACAGGGCATGGCAATCCCGGGCCGGAGGCATTTATATGTCGGTCATACTGCGGCCCAGGATCGAACCGGCAAGGACGGCGCGTATCACTCTGGCTGCGTCTGTGGCAGTTGCCGAGGCGGTCATAGAAACGACAAGGCTTGCAGCCAGGATAAAATGGCCGAACGATATCCTGGTAAACGGGAAAAAAGTTTGCGGCATCCTGACGGAAATGAAGGCCCAGCAGGATGAGACGGATTTCGTTGTCCTTGGTATCGGCATAAATGTAAATAACTCCCCGGACAGTCTGCCTTCAACAGCTACATCGCTGAGATCAGAGGCCGGCAAAGATATTCTAAGGGTCAGCCTGGCCAGGAAGATACTGGAACTATTCGAGCCGTATTATTTAAAAGTGGATGACGGATTTGATGATATAATAAGGCGCTGGCGCGGGCTTGCCGACACGCTGGGCAAAAGGGTAAAGGTGCATGCCCATAATCAGCAGCTGGAGGGCCAGGCCATGGATGTGGATGAGAACGGCGCCCTCTTATTAAGGCTTGATTCGGGATTTAACAAACATATACTTTCAGGGGATGTGGAATTAGTGAGGTAATATGCTGCTTGCGGTAGATGTAGGGAACACGACAGTTAACATAGGGATTTTTAAGAATAGCCGGCTGGTATTTCAGAAAAAGATACCCACAGAAAAAGGAGCCGGGGAGAAGTATTATTACGGTAAATTTAAAAAAATATTAACCGGAAGACAGATCACTTTCGTGATAATTTCAAGCGTTGTGCCTAAAGTCACACGCGCTTTACAAAAAAGTTTTAAACGATTAAAGATAAAAACAGTTATTCTCGGTAAAGACCTTACCGCGCCCATCAAAAACCTTTACAAAAATCCGAAACAGGTCGGCCAGGATCGCCTCGTAAATGCATGCGCAGGGTACAAAAAATTCGGCGGCGGGTTAATAATCGTGGATTTTGGCACTGCCGTTACTTTTGATGTCGTCTCTAAGAAAGGGGCGTACCTTGGCGGCATTATTGTTCCCGGGATACGGACAAGCTTGAGCACGTTGTCGCAAAAGGCTGCGCTGCTTCCTGAAATAATGCTGAAAAAACCCAGGGCTGTCATAGGGGCCGATACAGTCAACAGCATGCTCTCCGGCATCCTGAACGGATACGGTGCGCTATGCGACGGGCTCGTGGCTAGGATTAAAAAGGAAACAGGGAAGAATTATAAGATTATATTGACCGGCGGAGACGCCGGGCTTATATCAAAATTCTGCAAGTTTGACAGTGTTGAACCGGACCTCACGCTTGAAGGCCTCTATTTGATCCATAAAAACCTCGTATAAAATTTTTTCAAGTAAACTGTGGTAGAAGTTCGGGTAAGATTTTACTTGACAAAAAAGCGCAAATAAATAGAATGATAGTTGTTAGCACTCTATTGAGAGGAGTGCTAATTGTAAAGACCAAAACTTGAAGGTGACTGACACTTCACGAATTTTGCAACTTGAGAGTGTCTGTCACCTTACACGAGGAAAGGAGGGATTTGGATATGGGGATTCAACCGCTGGGAGACAGAGTTGTTATTAAGCCGCTTGAGGCTAAGGAAAAAACAAAGGGAGGCCTGGTGCTTCCTGACACAGCAAAGGAAAAGCCGCAGGAAGGCAAGGTAATATCGGTAGGCAAAGGCCGCGTTTCTAATGAAGGCAAGCTTATAACGCCGGAAGTAAAGGCCGGGGACAAGGTCCTGTACGGAAAATATTCCGGCTCAGAAGTCACTGTAGACGATGTGGAATACCTTATCGT
>JAPLLL010000092.1:7712-11146 GCA_026387595.1 Candidatus Omnitrophota bacterium | reverse complement strand
ACAGCAAGCCCTCAGGAAGACAATATCCCCACTTTCTACCTTAGCAATGCCGGGATCGTAAAGAAAAAATACACTCTTAAGGATGAGGGCAAACTTCTTTTTGAATCGCTTGATAACGACTGCGAGGAAAAATTATCCCTGGCTATCACTGCCGATGCCGTAAAAAGCGCCGTCAAAGAGATGGTTCTCACCCCTACAAAAGTTAACAATTATTTAAAGTGTAAACGAAAATTTTTTTACGACGATGTCCTTAGGCTCCCCGGCCGGAAACGGCCCGGCCTTGTATTCGGCAGTTGCTGTCATAAAGCGCTGGAGGAGATCTATAAAAAATTTATGGCCACCGCGCGATTCCCGGATTTTACCTTCTTTTCAAGCGCCTTTAAGCAGGAACTTTCGTTCCAGGGCGCGGACAAATCAATCGAAAGAAGCTGCCTTGATAAACTAGTAACTCTGAAAAATTGGTTTGAAAATGAAAAACGCTCTCCTGTGAAACCCCTGGGTCTTGAAAAAAGAATAGTCATAACATTAGGCGAAGGCGTTCCTTTTGTCGGGAAGTACGATAAGATTGAAGCGGAAGATAAAAAAACGAATCTTGTATGTGTAATAGACTATAAAACAGGCAAGCCTGATAAATATTTAAAGGCTGTTTTGAATTTTTCCGGCAAAATTGAACGGAACGATACGCATGACTATATCCGCCAGCTGGCTTCATATAAAATACTGGTTGAGCGGGACAAGACCAGCCCGCAAAAATACACGGTCAGCCGGGGCGCGCTGGTATTCCTTGAACCGGTTTCCGAAAATGCCCCGTCATACGGACTAAAAAAAGGCGTTTTTAAAAATGCCGAGGTATCCATAACCAAAGACATGACGGATGAGCTTGAGAGCACGATCAAAGACGTATGGGCCGGCGTTCAGCAGCTTTCATTCGACAAACTGCCTGAAAGGGATGAGGCCAAATGCGGTAATTGCGAATTTGACAATATATGCTGGCGTAATTGATTTTTTATTGATTTTTATCTGGTATGGTATATAATGGTGTGATTCTTACATATTTATGAGCAACCAGATAAATGCGCTTAAACAAGCGGACTTAAACCACTTCCAGGAAGACCTTGCCAAGACCTATTTTTCTACTCCGCACGCAAAACCACAACCTCAACCCAAACAACCGCAGGAAACGCGCGCCGTAAATATATCAAGGCCGTGGAGATTTTTTTGGATCGCGTTTTCTTTGCTGCTCATAGGATTTACGGCTGTCCTTTTCGTGCTGGATAAAGTCGAAATAGATGTACGGATCATTCCGGCTCTTTTATCTTACAATGCCCAGGCCAACACGGTTTTTTTCGATAAAAAAGGCGAGCCAAACCGGGATATCATAAGAGAAACGGTCTTTTATGAAAACGCGTCTGCCGAAAGCAGTTGGGGCAAAAAATTTGTAACCCTTGCAAACGATATCGGGTCAAAAAAGGCCATGCTGGGCATAGAATTTGCGAACCCCTTGAACACGAAGGAAGGCACTTTTTGTTTTTCCGCAAAAGGCGATAGGGGAGGGGAAGAAATGCGCATAATCCTGAAAGACGCGGCAAATAATTTTTGTTACTCCAAAACAAACGTATTGCAGGATACTTGGCAGCTATTCGCGATAGATACAGCCCAGGCAAAGGATTTTATAGATACGGAAAAAATAACATACATGAACTTGGAATTGAATCCCGCGGAGAAAAACGGGCCGCGGTCAAAAATATACCTTAAAGGGCTGTCCCTGAAAAATAAACAAGGAGGATTAACATGAAGGTCGTTGCTGTAGCAAACCAAAAGGGCGGGTGCGGAAAAACAACAACTGCCATAAATCTGGCAAGCGCTTTGGCTGTCATGAACCAAAAGGTCTTATTGATAGATATGGACCCTCAGGGCCATGCAAGCTATGGATTGGGTGCGGACCCGATGAAGGTTGAGAAATCAATATACAACGTTCTTACGGCTGCTTCTGACCGAAAGACGTCCATCGAAAATACTATTCTGAACATATGGGGAACCCTGAACCTTTCTCCTTCAAGCATTCTCTTAAGCACGATCGAGCAGGAGTTCCGGGATGTTGAAGGCGCGGTATCGCGGCTTTATAACGCGTTAAATTCTATCCGGAGACCATTTGATTACATTATCCTGGATTGTCCGCCAAGCCTTGGTTTTCTCACATTTAACGCCTTAAGGGCAGCCCATCTCGTGGTAATCCCGGTTGAGACAAGCAAGTTTTCTATGGTTGGCATAAACAAGCTTATGAACATGATAGAACTCATAGCGCTGAAACTGCAGCATTCGCCTAAGATCAAGGCGCTTATAACAATATATGATAGGAGAACCAATTTTTCTCAGAGGATGTTCGACGATATACGTAAATTCTTTAAAACAAACCTTTTTGAAACAACGATCCGGATAAACGTAACGCTCAAAGAGGCTGCCAGCGCCGGCCTGCCGGTAGACCGGTATAATAAGTCTTCAAACGGGGCTCAGGATTACTCCGCGCTTGCGGCTGAAGTTGTAAAGGAATCCAAAAAGATCCAGCTTGAAAATTTTTATAAAGATGCCATTGCCTTGCTTAATCAGGCTAAATGGTTCAGTTACGTATTTAAGTACACGTCTCAAACCGCAAAAGATGTTTATGTGGTGGGGGATTTTAACAACTGGACCGTGGGTGAATCGAATCGCCTTGTTTCAAAAGAAAACGGCCAGTGGGAAGCACCTTTTGAATTGCAGCCCGGCAGATACAGATATAAATTCGTGGTTGACGGGCAATGGGTGCAGGACCCTCAGAATAGCCAGACAGAGCCGAACCCATTCAGCGGCGTTGATTCCATCCTGACGATCGCTCCTTGAGAAAAACGTTATTAAAAACATACCGCGGTTTATACGCTTTTTTCGGACCCCAGAAGTGGTGGCCTGCGGATACGCCGTTTGAAGTCATAGTCGGCGCTATCCTTACGCAAAATACAGCCTGGTCAAACGTTGAAAAGGCCATAAAAAACTTAAAGGCCTGCCGGTTGGTCTCCCCAAAAGCCCTTTCCCATGCAAACCATTCAAAAATCGCAAAACTCATACGGCCGAGCGGTTACTATAACATCAAGATAAGACGGCTTAAGAATTTTCTTGCGTTCCTTAACGGTGACTTCGGGGGCAGTGTTTCACGCATGTCAAAGGCTGAACCTATGGCCCTCAGAAAAGCCCTTTTGGGGATAAACGGTATTGGCCCGGAAACCGCTGACAGCATATTGCTATATGCCTTAAATAAGCCTTTTTTTGTGATAGACACTTATACAAGAAGGATTTTCTTGAGGCATAAACTGATAAAAAAAGACGCTTCTTATGATGAATTGCAGCGATTCTTTATGTCTAATCTGCCTAACAGCGCAAAGCTATATAATGAGTACCACGCC
>JAPLLL010000092.1:0-7670 GCA_026387595.1 Candidatus Omnitrophota bacterium | reverse complement strand
GAAGGAGTACTGCAAAAAAACGCCTAAATGCGGCCTTTGCCCATTAAATGAAGCTTAAAAACCATGTCATTTCCTCAGGTATAGTGGGTTCTACCGTATATCTAATAACCGGTTCACCCGCAGGCGCAATTGCCTCGGTTGCAGCCGGTATACTGATAGATACGGACCATATAATTGATTATTACCTGAATTTCGGATTTAGCCTTAATTTGCGAAAAATATATCTTGTTATAAATAGCTATAAGCTGAATAAGATATACATTTTTTTGCATTCGTTTGAGCTATTAGCGGCATTTTGGCTAGTCACATTCCTTATACCATTAAGTATGGTCTATTTCGCAATAGGGGTAGGCTTAACGCTGCATATATTGCTGGACCAGATCTGCAATCCTGTCATGCCCAGGGCGTATTTTTTAACATACCGGATAGCGCATGGTTTTAAGAAAGACTGCGTTCTAAACCTCAATAAACTGAGCTTATTCAAAGAGTAATAAACACGAGTTTTCCACAGGAAATCCCATATCGCTGTAATTCCTTATAACACAAGCAGTTATATCCTTTATTCCAATATACCCAACTTGACATAACGTACATTATAGGTCCAAGTGCGACATTTGAATATGGGCGTTTTTTGAGCTATTTCTCTTGATCGGAAGATATCTTTCTACGCTTCTCTTGTAGATATTGGGATATGAGCCTCAGCTTATCTTGGCGGGGTTTGACAGCTCCTTTTATCCACCTTTGTATGGTCCTTGGAGAAACTTTTAGATACTGAGCCAGATCACTGGTTAGATAGTCATTATATATATAAAAGTTATGCAGCTCCAGCCAGTTTTTTAACTCATTTTCCATTAGAAGTATCTCCTATGCTAATACTAAATCCTTCCTGAAATTTCCTGTGTTTCCGTTCAAGAAATATGCTATCCGGAACTTTTTTATAAAGAATATTAAACAGTTTTTTACTGTCACTATGCCCGTATCTAAACATATAGCTAATGCCATTTTTGGTCTCTTGCTCATAGATTACCCTTTTGGGCAGCCCTATTTCTTGAAGCTTTTCTTCTAATTTTACTATAAAATTCCTTGAGCTACTAACAAAACTGCTTCTTACGGGGTAGTCTTTGCTGCGCTTCTCAAAGAATACTGACCCATCACCGTCAAAAACCCCTCTTATAAAGTCAGCCATAAACTCCTCTGGAATATTGGGAAATTCGACATTCATGCTTTTATTAGGCAATATTCCAAAATTGGCTAAATCGTTCACTATTCTTTCCCTGGCAAAATTGAAGTAATACAGCCCTTTCTGGTGCTTAGAGGGGGTTATTTTATGTTCGGAATCCATTGCCTGCCTTACTTTTTCAAGCAGATCTTTTTCGTTCATGCTAAGCGAAACATTGCCTGTTTGGGATACGCAGCCATCCGTAATAATTAGTCCTAAGATATAGGCCATATTTGCGGACCACTGGCTGAAAAAGCCCTCATTTATATGAAAGTATTGTTGTGGGATCTTACCCTGTTTTTGGGCTTCCAGTCTTGCCTGGGATTTGGAACGGTGTCCAATATTGAATTTCTTAAGCTTGTCATAAACAGCGGCTCTGGATACCCCATATAGCTTGCCGATATCCTCCAAAGACTTCTTGTCTGTTATATACAATTCAGCCAGTTTCTCTTTTGTTAGACCTTGAAGTTTTCTCATATCATCCTATCTTTACCATACCCCCCTTAAATCTTATTATCTTCCCATTAATAAGACCGTCTGCAACCTTTTTACGCGCTTCTTTGAGGATCCTCCCAAAGGTTTGCCTGGAAATACCCATAAGTTTGCAGGCCTGGTTATGCTCCTGGCCTCTGTAGTCAGACAGCCTTATTGCCTCATATCCATCTATGGTTAATTCCACTTCATCAGGTCTTCCTGGCCTTCCTCTGGGGCTAAATTGGCTTATTTTTTGCTCCCTTTTAATCAACCTTGTCTTTTTAGGTCTTCCCCTTGGCTTCATTTGTGGCCTGTCTATAAAAAGCTATCGATTAAAATTAACTAACCCCCTATTTATTATGAGCATATGCCCATAAATATTATATATTAAAAGTTTATACTTATCAAGTTTTTCTGCGGTTCTCTGTTATAGGACGTTGTATATTAGGCTAAATAGGGCTTTTTTAGGGTTTTGAGATTGTGTTTAATGTGGCGGGTACGGTCTTATTTATTGATGATCGGCCCAGGAATGTGTGGTGTTCCATGGGTACTTATTTATGATCCTGCCTACGGGTTGTCCCTTATACATATGGCCGTGCCACCATTTTGCCATTTCTGCGGGGTCACGGGTATCAATACTGGAATTGCTGCTTGGAAAGGCGTAAATGGTATAATCGGTGCTTCCGGCATGATCGTCAATCGGACTGGCTGCACCCCCATAATCCCATTTACGCTTATTGCCGGGATCTTCGGGAGATTCCATAAGTTTTATAATTAATCCAAGAGTGCTTGGCAGGACCCTCCTTGCGTCAGATCTGGTGCAAAATTCGCTAGCTTGGATTTCGGGCCGTGGATAATCACCGGCTCCAACATAATACCCGTTAAGGGCTCTTCTTAGAGCCCCCAGATTGGCTACCGCCTCCGCCCCTTTCGCCTGGTCCGTGAATTTCGTATACTGCGGTATTGCTAAAGACGCAAGGATGCCGATGATAACTATAACTATTAAAAGCTCAATCAGGGTAAAGGATCTATTCATTTTTTTAAAGTGTTATTGGTGATCAGCCCAGGAATGTGTGCTGCTCAAAGGATACTTATTTATGATCTTGCCTACGGGTTGCCCCTTATACATATGCCCGTGCCAGAATTTTGCCATTTCCGCAGGGTTGGTGGTATCGATGTCGGAAACATTACTTGGCAAGGCATAAACCTGATAATCTGTTACAGTGGTCCCCCCCGCATCCACATGATCACAAGGCGGACTAGCGGCGATCGCATAATCCCATTTAAGGTGGGCTTCTATGAAATTTATGCCTAATCCCACAGTGCTTAGCAGCGGCCTTCCGGCCGACCCCGGCGTAGTAGCAGCTTCACTATTAGGATTATTCGGGAATCGGGGATAGTCGCCAACCTCGGCATAATACACATTAACAGCTCTTCTGAGAGCCCCCAGATTGGCTACCGCCTCTGCCCCTTTCGCCTGATCTGTAAATTTTGTATACTGCGGTATTGCCAAAGACGCCAGGATACCGATAATGACTATGACTATTAGAAGTTCGATTAAGGTAAAGGATCTTTTCATTTCTTTAAGGCCTTTCGAATATTATTATCCTCCATACACAAATACGTATAGAGGTTTTTAGCCCTCCGCTTTATCCAGTATAACATATTTTCATAAATAAACAAGCGCACATGAGGCGAATATCTCAGTTTATTATCAAACCCCATCAAAAGCTCTTCATTCAGTATTTTATTGACCGGAAAACGGTCTTCTATTACAGGTTTTAAGGCGGGGTTAAATCTCAGGGTTCCAAGGCTGATCCAGGCTATCTTTTTAGCCGGGATCACGTCAAAAAGTTTGTTAACCAACCCCTGGTAGCCCTTCCCCCATTCCTTATGATAAATCATCGGGTCAAAATGAAAACCGACCCTGTATCCGGCCCGAACGCATTCAAGGGCCGCTTTTAACCTCTGATTCAGCGAAGCCGTATAAAACTCATTTTTTTCGACAACGGCTTGCGGGTTTAATGACCAGGAAACCACTATATTCCCATGGTGTTTTTGGCCAAGCAGATTAGCTATGTTTGCACTTTTTGTCTTGAATTCAAAGGTTGTATCAAGGTGCCGGCTAAATAACTCTACCAATGGTAGCGAATACTGCGTTATATGATCAAGCGCCAAGGAATCCGTAAATTCGCCTGTTCCTATGCGCATGCCCGGCCTTTTATATTTTGCAAAAACTGCAAAATAGCTATCCAGGTTGACCGGTAGTACGATCCCCGGACAATTAGTATACTCCTGCAAATAACAATACGTGCACTCATAAATACAGCCGAATCCAAGGTTAAAAATATGATACCCGCAGCCTGGGGCGCCCTTTGTGCACGGACAGCCTTTAAAAAAATCATACTTTTCCTCTATCACAAAAAAATTATTTCGCCGATCGTTATAATCCGCAACCGTAAAGGCAGCCCTGTCCCTGATAAAAGTCTTGAGCGAAGATATTTCTATTGTTTTTGACTTAGGGAAAAGGCTTTTAAGCTTCCTTGCAAGTTTTTTAGGTCGATATTCAACTTCGGCAGATATGGTCGCAGCGGCTCATTGAGCCTTATTGAATCCGGGAAGCGCTTATTTAAAAGGCTTGTTTTAATGCGGTTATAGTTGCTGTTTTTGCTTGGAAGGCTTCTTAGGACTTGCCGGTACGGCGTGCGGTCTTTTTTTGCAATTTCATATACAAGGCGGGTGATTTCCTGGGTCTTATTTACGCCAAAATTGCGGAACCTATTTGTTACAAATTTCTCTAAAGCGGTCAACGGCCCTTTTTAATACTTCTTTTGCGCCTTTATATTCTATTCTTTCAAGCGCCTCTTCGGGAGAAAACCATTCCGCGCTTTCGATTTCACCTTTGAGCGCTTTTAGGTTTTCTATACCTGTTGCCTCAAAAAGATATAAATATACCGTTTTGGATATCCGGCCCCTGCCCCTGCCGAAAGAATACTGGATTTTGTCCAGCCCTTCAACCAATTTAATATCTTTAAGCCCTGTCTCCTCCCCTATCTCCCTTTCAGCGGCCTGCGGGGGAGTCTCCCCATTCTCTATATGGCCTTTTGGCCATGTCCATCGGCCATAGCTATCCTTTATCAGCAGTATGACAAACCCGGAAGGTATTTTTTTTGCTACAACCCCGCCGCTTGAAAATTCCTGTTCAGCCATGATCAATTCCGCTGTTGGTCGGTAGGAAGATTTATGTAGGAGTTAAAATCCATCTTGCCTAAAACTTCTTCTTTGGCTTTTGCGATCCTGACTGCCAGGTAAGGGTGGCTCCTTTGACTTATATACGGCCGCAGCGGCTCATCCTTCTCAACCTCCCAAAGCTTTTCAAGAAAATCCGGAACCGCTTCGGGGTTATATTCCGCTTTTTTGGTATATTTCACGGCCATCTTATCCGCAAAAAGCTCATCGTCCCGGCCATAAGACATCATAAGAGTATTTATTGCTTCAAAAGCCCTTCCCGCGTGTCCGTCTGTCTGAGCCTGGCTCCCTAGTATCATCAATAGATTGGCGCCGAATGCCATCTGCATACGTTTTACGCCGTGCCTGCCAACAATATGCCCGACTTCGTGGGCAATCACACCGGCCAGTTCATCGTCATTAGCGGCCTTATTGTAAAGATCCTTAAAAACGTATACATACCCACCGGGGATAGAAAACGCGTTAATTATAGGTTTATCATCCTGCCTGTCCGCACCTTTAAGGTCTATAACTGCAAAATGGTATATTATATCTTTCCTGTCGCATACAGCGGCAATGCGCTGGCCTATCTTCTCTACCTTCTCCTGCATGTCCGCATCCTTGACGATGTAAAACTGCCTCGCTACGGATTTGGCGAGCGAGTCGCCTAAATTAACTTCGCCGTCAGTTGACATGAATACAATATCTTCTTCGCCGGTTGAGGTATCAAACTCAACTGCGGCCAGCGGGATTATCCATAAAAAACTGCATATGACGAAGAAAATGAATATTTTCATAGCACATCATATTCTACTATGGCGCTATAGAGAAGTCCAAGAAAAAATACTTTTAAATTAATTAAAAAATTGATTAAGTTAGAAGGTGGTTCTTAGACGATTTTATTTTGGCAGGTCTGTTTATAATACGATTAATTTCTAGCGGACTTGCGAATCAACGCGGCTTTTTTGTTCCTTATCCCAAAGCTGCTTGAACTCTTCGCTTTGCAGATCGGCCTGATTCGTTCTTAGCGGCGGCTGGATCGCATATGCTGTAACCGGTGTTTTTTGCGCTTTGGCAACGGTAATATAGGCCTTACCACCTATCAGCGCCGTTCCTAAAACAGCAGCTGCGGCACCTGTCACCAAAACAGCTTTTACAACACGGCTTTTTGCAACCGAAACCGTTTTTACCCTCAAATCGGCCCCGGCATTCATGTCGCCTCTCAGGAATTCGCCTGCGATATCTGTCGCATCATGAGCATTATCCGCATCCGTAACGACTTCAATGGTTGTCTTATAGTGCATCGTGGTTTCTACCTCCTTTCAATGAACCATTTCGAAAATTTTTCTTAACCATTTTTAATCCCGCAAACAAGTATACAATAAAAATAACTTACTGTCAAGGTTAAAAACTAACTTTTTATTTTTCAACTTCAAGCTATTTGTCTTGCTACGAATACAATTTATACCACACCGTGTGTCAGGTGTCAACCGATAATTTTTTCAAATCTCTCTTCAGCTGACCAGGGTTTATGAATAATATATTGTTCATGCCCAGGGGTCGTGAAAGCTCTATGAGGTCTCTCCTGTCGTCGATATATACTGTCCTGGCGGGTTTGGTCTTGGCGCGCCTGAACGCCTCCTTGTATATCCTTGGATCCGGTTTCAGGGCATGGACCTTGTACGAGAGTATCACCCCATCAAAATTTTTTATGACGCTGAAGTTCTTTTTTATAAAATCAAAATGAAGCCTGTTGATATTTGACATGAGGTATACCTTGTATTTTTTCCTGAGGCGCTTCACAAGCGGGATCATGCCTTTGTTCGGTGAAAAGATATTGCACCAGTAATTTTTAAATTCACCGAAACTTATTTTTATCCCCAGCTGCTTTGTTATGCGAGTGAAAAATTCCCGGGAGGAAATCTTACCCTCATCGTGAAGCAGGGTAGCCTCTGATTCAAAGAACAGGTCATAAACAACCTTTTGTTTCAGGCCGAATCGCCTGGTTATTTTGGCTGCGGAGATATTGTGGTCAAACCGTAAGATAACGTTCCCGAGGTCGAAGATTATCAGGTCGTATTTCATACAAAAACGTCCCTCGTCCCATAATGTGCAAAATAATATGTCCTCGGGATGATTTTTTGATTTAGCAAAGCAAAATCAAAAAATCACGCGCCTGACCCGAGTTGAACGGGTATGACTGGCTCCGGAGGCCAGTGCCTTATCCATTAGGCCACAGGCGCAGAATTTTTCACCTGAGACGCCGCATCCCGAGTCCCTCAATGCATATTTATTAAAAACTCTGCACTTTCGGGACGAGGGACAGGCGCAATTCTGACGCAAAGGGCGGCTCATGGCCGCCCCATCAAAAGTTAAATAGTCTGTTTTTTTGTTAGACCGCAACGCAGGTCAGGGTCTTTACAACGCCTTTTACTTTCAGGATCTTTGTTGTAACTACCGCTCCCAGGTCATCCATATCCTGGGCCTCCACCTGAACAATAGCGTCGTAAGGGCCGGTAACAGCGTCTGCAAATTTTATGCCTTTTGTAGCCCTTAGCTCTTTTAGCGTTTCGGGAACGCTTGCGGAGACAAGGTTCATTAAAATATATGCTTTTACAGCCATGTTCCTCCCCTCCCCTTCTTATTGCCGCTTGGTTTTATTGTTTTTAGCTTTTATATTCCTGGATATTTCAAAACCCGCATGGTGCGCAATATCCAAAAATTCGCGGTTAGAAATATTATCAAGGGT
>JAPLLL010000150.1 GCA_026387595.1 Candidatus Omnitrophota bacterium | reverse complement strand
GACCTGGATGACCTTCCCCGTAGATTCCGTGCGCAGCCGGGGCTTGTAGCTCTCAAATGCCTTTTTGATTACAGACGTTACTTCTTCCGGTCTTATTTCCCTATTATCCCATCCTCGCCGATTTTACCTTTTCTCTCAGTTCCTCAAGGCGCCGTTTTAGGGAACCGTCTATAACGGTTGTCCCCACAGTAATCTGGATGCCCGCCAAAAGATCCGGGTCCAGGTCCAGGTATAAACGTAATTTTTTCTGCAGCTTCTTTTCAAGCCTTTCCTTTATCTGCCTGATATCATCCAGGTCAAGTATATCAGCGCTTTTTAATACAGCGCTTATTTCCTCCCCGTAAGAATAATTGACCCTTATATATTCCAGCATATCAAAAAGCAGGTCAACATGCCGCTTCTCCGTGATCACCTTAACAAGATGACTAATCTCCTGTGAAAAGCGGCCCTCGAATACCTTATCGATAAACTCATATTTTTCGGCAAGCGTCAGGGCCGGGCTCGAGAGCATCTGGCAGAATTCCGGGTTGTCGCGTATAACAGCCTTGAGGGCCTTGACCTCCTCTACGACCTGCTTAAGACCCGGCACTTGCGCTGCGTATTCCGCAAACGCCTCAGCGTATCTTTTTACTACTATCCTCTGCCCCATTATGCCCGGTCCAGTTTATCCAGAAATTCATTAACTAGTTTTTTGTCCTGCGCGCTTGTCACTTTTTCTTCCAGAAGAAGCTCTGCCGCGCCCAATACAAGATTTGCCACCTCATCCTTGATCTCTTCCTTGGCCTTTACCGCCTCATATTTTGTATTGGCCTCGGCCTTTATAATGATCCTGGCCGCCTCTCTTTGGGCGTCATCTTTTATGCGCTGGGCGGACTTCTCAGCCTCTTCCATCATGCCCTGTATCTTGACCTTTGCAACGACCTCAATAGAGGACAGTTTTCCCTCGAAATCCGCTTTTGCCTTCAGGGCCGCCTGCTTCTGTTCTTCTATTTCTTTAAGTTCTGAGGCAATATGATCGCCGCGCTCATCAAGAACCTTAAGGATTGGCTTCCACGCAAACGCCCTAAGCAGAAAAAACAGGATGAGGAAACTTATGATCTGCGCGACAAGCTCATTGGCGCTCAACATCTTAAGCAATTCCATGTTTACACTCTGTTTGTTAAATCTTGCCTGCGAGCACGAACGCGAACACCAGGGCGTAAATCGTCAACGCTTCGATAAACGCACAGCCGGTCGCCATCGCGATCAATATCTTGGTGGCTGCTTCAGGCTGTCTGCCTGTCGCCTCCATTGCCGCGCTGACCGCGCGGCCCAGGCCTATTGCCGAGCCCACGGCGGCTACCGCTACCGCTATGGGCAGCGCAAACGCTAGTACCATCTTGTAATCCATATTTCAACCCTCCTTTGATTTCCCTAGTTTTACTTAATCTGAAATCATCCCGACCCCGCCCTTGGCGGGGGAGGGATTATTCTTTCTCTAAGATTATCAACGCAAAATATATCGTCGTCAGCAGGCAAAACACGCCCGCCTGCACGACAGCCGCTATTATAACAAGAAAGGTGCTGAATAAAAGAAGCGGCACCCCGCCCAGCCCGAAATTGGCAAGGACCGCCAGCAGCATGTCGTCCCCCCAGATATTGCTGCGAAGACGAAGCGACAGTGTAATTGGCTTGACCAACTCGGTCACTACATGTATAAAAAGCATCAATAGCGGAATGAACACCGAAAATGCAATAAACCCGCGCGGTTTTTCCATAAGGGCATCCGCGTATCCGAAAAACCCCAATTCCTTGAACCCGGTATATTGGACATATACAAAAACGCAGAGCGCAAGGGCCAGCGTCACTGACCAGCTTGAGGTGGAGGATTTCATGAGCGGGATAAGGCCGAACAGGTTCATGGAGATTATATAAATAAAAAGCGTTCCGATGAACGGGACGAACCTTCTGCCTTTGGGCCCCATTACGCCGCACACAAAATCATCCAGCGCCCAGACAAATAGCTCTGCGGCGGCCTGGAGCCTGCCCGGTATCATTTTTCTTTTGCGGATCGAAAACCAAAATACCGTTACGATAATTGCGGCGATGATCCCTGAAAAAATGATATTCTCCCATAATGCGAGATACGCTGCCCACGGCGTGCCCTCGAGCGCCTTTTCAAGCAGCGTTACAAGATTGGGGAGTTCGGGTTGAGAAATTTCCGGCGTGTTCATTTTAGCGTTTTTCCAGTTTTACCAGCAACTTTATTATCCTGAACGTTTCAGCCAGGCCGGCCAATAATCCGATCGCGGCAAAAACCGAGGTTGTGTACTTATTGGGGAAAAAGCGCTCATTTATATAATCCCCCACAAAATATCCCGCGATCGGACTGACAGCCAGGGCAAACGGTATATACGAAACAAGCCCGGCTATCCTGATCGCCTTGTAAAAATCTTTTTTTGTCTCCAAAACAAATTGCCTTTAAGATTCTTCGTCTTTCCGTACGGAAGACTCACGTGTTAATTCAAATTTATCAAGGAACTTCCTCTGAAAGGTCTGCATGTAAAGGAACAGCCCAGGCGTAATGAACAGCGTCACTACCTGGGAAAATATCAGCCCGCCCACGACAACAAGGCCCAGCGGCTGGCGGGAGGCGCCGTCTGCGCCGTAGCCCATTGCAATCGGCAATGCGCCCATGATGGCCGCGATACCGGTCATAAGGATCGGGCGGAACCGCACGACGGACGCCTCGTGTATCGCGTCAAAATCGTTCATGCCTTTTTTTGCGATATTCTCGTTGGCAAAGTCCACCATCATGATGCCGTTTTTAGCGACAATACCCAGGAGCATGAACAGGCCTATGTACGCGTAAAGCGAAAGCTGCGAGCCGAACATGTATAAGGTGAGCAGCCCGCCGAATGTCGCTACAGGAAGCGTAGTAATGATCGTGATCGGATGGACATAGCTTTCGTAAAGGATGCCGAGTATTACATATTTTATGAATATGGCTATCAGCATCAGTATCCCGAGGCTTGCGATAGCCTCCTGGAATTCCGCTGCCTCGCCCTGGAACGTGCCGGTGACACCCGGCGGGAGGATCGCCTGGGCAGCCGTATACAGGGCATTTGTCGCGTCCCCCAGCGGCATGCCCGGCGGGATGTTGAACGATATAGTGCCGGCGTTAAGCTGGTTAAAATGCGGCACGTCCTGCGGCCCCACAACCTCCTCCCATTTCGCTATGGAGGCCAAAGGCACAAGGTTGTTCGTGACGGAAGAGCGCAGGTATATGGTAGAAAGCTGCTCTGGATGCAGCTGGTATTGTTTTGTAAGCTCAACTATAACATTATACTGGTCGATATCGGTCTTATAAAGCGTGACCCTGCCCTGCGCATACGCCAGCGAAAGGGCGTATTCAATATCGCCCGCGGTTATGCCAAGGCTGGAGGCATGGTCGCGGTCTATGGTTAGATTAAGCTGGGGCATGTTAAGCTTAATGTTCGTCTGTACATCCAAAAATCCGGGCATTGACCTGACCTTTTTATAGATCTTATCCACTGCCGTATAAACCGCGGCCTGGTCCGCCCCTTTTATGACATAGGAATATTTGCTTCCGGTAGCGGTGCTCTCGCCTCCGGTGCTTATCTTTAGCGCCGGGATGGGCATGGAAAACGCAAACCCTCCGGTAAGGCCCGCGAGCTTTTTCCTGATCTCCTGTATGACCACGGGCATGGGCTTTCTTTCTTTCAATGGCTTAAGCGCGTCAAAAAATATTCCGGTGGTCTGGTCCGCGCCCGGGTTAAGGCCGGTTACGCTGATCAGGTTTGCCGTGTTAGGGTCGTTGATCATTATATTATTCAGCCGGTCCTGAAAATCCTGTATTTTATTAGTAGAGGTGCCCATCGGCATTACTATCTGGCCCATTATGGCGCCGCTGTCGCCTTCAGGTAAAAAGGTCTGGGGCAGGATATTAAAGAACCACATCGTGCCCGCGAAACATACGATCCAGCCCACGATCGTGATAAACTTGTTTTTAAGCGTCCATTTAAGAAGAGCGCCGTAGCCTCTTATGACAGCGCCAAGGTATGAATCCACGAATCTCTGCACCAATGTCTTTTTGGAACTTGTTTCTTTTAACATCCTGGCGCACATCATCGGGGTCAGAGTAAGAGAGATCACGCCTGACATCATTATCGCCATGATAACGGTTATGGCAAATTCCCGGAACGTCCTTCCCACTACGCCTGCCATAAATACAAGCGGCACGAATATGACCGACAAGGAAAGCGTCATTGACATGACCGTAAAGCTTATCTCCCGCGCACTGTTTATCGCCGCCTGGAACGGTTTTTGCCCTTTTTCTATAAGGCGCACGGTATTTTCAAGGACAACTATGGCGTCATCCACCACGAACCCTATTGAAAGCGTAAGCGCCATCAGAGAAAGGTTATCAAGGCTGAATTTCGCCATGTACATTATAATGAATGTAGCAATGATCGAAAGCGGAAGGGTTACCGAAGGGATTATCGTATCCGAAACGCGGCCCAGGAATAGGAATATGACCAGGACTACAAGTATGAGGGCGATTATAATGGTCTCCTTGACATCCTCGATCGAGTCCAGGATGGGAACAGACCTGTCATACATTATCTCCAGCTTCACGGAACCCGGGATCTCCGTCCTTAAAACATCTATCAACTCGCGGATCTTCGCTGCCAGGCCAACTGTGTTTGTGCCGGCCGCGCGCGAGATCGCCAATACTACAGCGCCCGGACGCATCTTTTTATCCTTTGCCAGGCCGAACATGGCATTTACGACATCGTTATCAACACTGTCCACGCATTGGCCGAGGTTCTTAAGCCTGACCGGCGCGTTGTTGCGGTAAGCCACGATAAGCTCATCGTAATCCTTTGCCTTGAATAATTGCCCCTGCGGCTCAATGGAGAACGTGCGTATTGGCCCGTTTAAGCTGCCGCCGGGTATCGTGACAGTGCCGGTATTTATGGCGTTGGCGATATCATTTATCCCTATCTTAAATGCCGCGAGCTTGTTCGGGTCCACCTGCACCCTTACGGCCCCTTTTGCGGCCCAGACCTGCACCTGCGAAACGCCTTCGACCATGCTTATCCTCTGGCCTATCGTCTTATTGCCATAATCATACAACTGGGCTTTTGTCAGCGTATCAGAGGTCACGACCAGGTACATGATCGGCATGTCGCTGGGGTTGGTCTTGGAATAAGTCGGCGGGGCCGGTAGGTCCGTGGGCAGATCAGAGGAGGCGTCCTGTATTGCCGCCTGTACGTCCGGTGCCGCGAGGTCAACGCTGCGGTTCAGTTCGAATGTCAGCAGTATCTTGGTCTGGCCCTCGGTATTATCCGAGATCATATTTGTAAGGCCGGGTATTTGCGAAAACTGATTTTCAAGCGGCGAGGCAACGGTTGAGGCCATTGTATTCGGGCTTGCGCCGGGATAAGCAACGTTCACGGTTATAACAGGCGAATCTATGACAGGCAGGTCGCTCACGGGAAGCATAAAATAAGCGGCTATGCCGAAAAGAAGCACGACCACCGTGACCAGCATGGTCATGATGGGTTTTTTAATAAATGTTTCAGAAAAATTCATTTTTTCTCTCTGGTATCAACTACGGGCACGCCCGGGGCAAGGCCCATCTGTCCGACGGTTACCACCTTCTCGCCTGCCTTCAGGCCTTTCTTCACGACAATATTGTCCTCCCAGCGGCTCCCGGTGGAAACAATGCGCAGCTCAGCCTTGTTGTCAGGCGTCACGACAAAAAGATAACTGCCGTCCTGGCCCAGTTGGACTGTTTCATACGGCACCACGACCATATCCTTTTCTATACCCAGGATAAGGCGCACATTCACGAATTGGCCCGACCATAAAGATCTGTTCTTATTCTGCACAATGGCGCGCAGCAGGATCGTCCCTGTTGTATTATCCACTGCGTTATCAAGAAAGTGAAGTTCTCCGGAATAGCCGTAATCAGAAGACTCCTCGGGAGAAACCATCGTCTGCAGCCTGCCAGTCGCCATGGCGTTGCGCACATCGTCAAACCGCGTCTCAGGAATTGTGAAATCCACATATAGGTTGTCTATTGCCTTTATATTTACAAGGGCGGTGCCTGTATTGGCGATAATGATATTGCCCGGGTCGACGAGGCATTTGCCTGTCCTGCCGTCAAGCGGTGAAACTATATAACAATAATCCAGGTTCAGTTTTGCCAGGTCCACGGACGCTTTATCAAGATTAACCTTTGCCAGACCCGAGTCAACATCTGTTTTATACGTATCGTAGTCCTGCTGCGAGATAAGCTGCCTTTCCAGTAGTTTCTTGTTCCGCTCAAGCGTGAGCTGTTTAAGCTCCAGGTCCGCTCCGTCAGCCGCAAGGGCCGCCTGCGCCTTTTCCAGTTCCGCTTTATATGGCCTTGGATCTATTGTAAAAAGCAGATCACCCTTTGAAACATCCTGGCCGCCGGTAAAATGCACTGATTCTATCTGGCCTGTGACCTGCGCTTTTATGTCAACGTTGGTAAGGCACTCCATGCTCCCGAATGAATCTATATAGACGGGCACGTCCTTTGTTGAGGAAATAGCGGTTTCAACCGGCCTGGCCGGTATCTGTGGGGGCCCTTTTTCCTTTTTCCCGAATAACCCCGCGTACGCGGGCATCGATGAGGCCGCAAATAAAAATAAACAAAGCATTAGTTTAATTTTTTTATTCATTTAGCGTTCTCTCCTTTGCATGAAGCGACCCGGTTGAATGCATCAACTGCGCCAGGGCCACAAAAACATCTCTTTGTGATTGTATAAGCTTGCTTCGCGCGTCTGATAATTTGCTTTGCGCGTCCAGAAGGTCCAGTATGCTTTTTAAACCCGTATTGTAACTTTCCAGCGCCAGTTCATACGTGGTGTTTGCCGTATCTAAAAATGCCCTGCTGAACCTTAACTTGACTACCGCGGAGCTAAAATCGTAATAACTGGACCAGACATCCGCGCTGACCTGCAGTTCCGCCTCGATCAGCTTTTCATATTCAACAGCGGCCTCGGCCTCGGTCTGGCGTTTTTTATTAAGATTATAAAAACCGTCGAATACGTCCCAGTTCACTTGAAGATATCCGGCATAGGTGTGATCATCATTTTCCGCCTTGTGGACATCATAGTAATGATACTTGTTCGCCTCTGCGGAGCCGCCCAAAGACACCGACGGCAAAAGATCAGAGTTTGCCGCTCTTACTGCGGCCTGCTTTGCCTGCAATATTGCGCGGGTATATGATATGTCCGGCCGTTTCATTATTGCCTCTTCTATAAGGTTGCTTATATCGTTATCTGTTATAGCGGTCGGGATTTCCTTGGATGGCTGGGCTATTTCAAACTTTGTGTCCGCAGACAGGCCGATTATCTTTGCAAGATTCGCCTTTGCGTTCCTGAGGGCGGCCTTTGCGGATTCGAAGGAGTACAGCGCATCTTCATAATTGGCCTTTGCCTGGAGAACGTCTAACTTTGACGCAAGCCCCACATCAAATCTTTGTTCGGCTGAATAGAAAACTTTTTTCGCGTTCGCAAGATCTGTCTGCGCCGCTTTCAGGCCTGAATCGGCGCTGTGCAGATCGTAATATGCCGTCTCAACGTTAAGGACAAGGTCCTGTATGGATTGGTTAAGCTGGAAATTCGCCGCGACAACATTTTTCGCGGCCTCTTCTATGTTCGCGCCCCTTCCTCCAAAATCAAACAACAGGTAAGTGATCTGGAAACTCGGGCCGTAGCTTAAGTCATCTACATCGGCGGCTGACTGGTTGGCGCTTGTTTTAGTCCTGGTTGCTGTCGCGGCAACCGTGGCCTGCGGATACAAAGTACTCTGCACCTGTTTTTTCTGGAACTCGGTTACCCGGATAGTTTCCCATGCCTGGCGCGTGGTGGGATTGTTGCGCAATGCCATGTCAACAAGCTCTGCCAGAGTAAAGGGTTTTTCCGAGCTTACTTTTTGTTTGCGGATGGAATCCCAGGCGGGGTCAGAGGTAGTTAAATCCTTCTGGTTTTTATCCGTTATTTTTGCCGCAATCACTTCTTTCTCGAACAATTCGGCTGACTGGCGGGAAAGCGGTTCTACATTTGCGGTGGCGGAATAGACACAGATAAAACATAACAGGCACAAGAGAATTAAGAACGCCATATGTCTTACCGTGTTTTTCATCTAACTATGTCGTTTTTCCTTTACCAGGGTGTGTTACTCCCTTTATTTCATTATAATCTTACCATATAAATGGTGAAAATAAAAACTTTTTTAGTCCGGGCACTTGCCTGTCCAGCAGTAAAGGCAGAGCTTTTCTTT
>JAPLLL010000129.1 GCA_026387595.1 Candidatus Omnitrophota bacterium | reverse complement strand
CAGGACATAAAATAATCAAGTGATTTTGCGCTTATGTTGTGCTCCCTGCTCCCGGAAAACATAGCGGGGTGGAACCTTTTTACAAATTCAAAGTTATTATAGTTAACTTCCCTGTAAACGGATAAAAGCTTATCGTAGAGCATGTCCTTGTAACCGAGATAAGTAATGGAAGACAGCGCTGAATCCCCAAGGCCATACTCCGCAAGGGCCGGTACCGCTTTATCCAGGTCCCAATTGTATTTTTCTATAACAGCCAGTATGGTTTCCCGGGCAGGCGCTTTTCCGTCAGGCAATATGCGGGGGTCTACGACCCATTTTCTTATCGTCACATCGCGTACGCCGAAAAATTTCGCGATCTTTTTGGAAGAGCCATTATATTCCCGTCTTGCCTGCTGCAGCCTGGCTTTGAACACAGCAAGCAGCCCTGTGTTTTCAAAAACATCAAGGTAGGCCTTGTTCCAGACCGCCGCGCCAAGGCCGGCAAGTTCTTCCACGACACGGTCCACTTTCCATTTGTTCTTTTCAAATATCTTGATGGCTTCCCTTCTGTTCAACCTGACCGAGGCAGGGTAAAGATCGTAATGCTCCCACCAGTAAATGATCGTATTTGATGCAACGCCGAAGAACTTGCTCAATTTATGGGTATCCCCCTTGAACTCTTTTACCTTTTTAAGGAACCCTTCTTTAAATATCTCGAACGCGCCAGCTTTTTCAAAGATATCCAGCGGGCCTTCGCTTCTCTGCCCTACTACTCCCTTTAAGCTCAATTCCGCTGCCGCGCGTTTGGCATTCCATTTATTGCGTTCAAATATACCGATCAGGGTTTTCTGCGATATCTGCCGTCCATCAAGCCCTGCCCTCGGGTCATTTAACAAAGACACCATCTCCCTTTTGTTCAGCCCGAAGAAACCGGCTAGTTTCTGCACAGACCCGCCGTATTCTCTATCCTTCTCAGTAAGCTTTTCCCTGAACAGCTGCATGGCCTTTGCGCGGCGGAATATCGCTATAAGGTCATCGCCTTTTTTCTTGCGCACGCCAAGTACAAGAAGTTCGCCGGCAACAGCTTTCAGCTTCCACTTGTTTTTTGTAAATGCGGCTGATATGTCTTCCGCAGCCGGCTTATGGCTCGGCCGGATGCGGGAATCTTTAAAAAATACATATACGGATGTAGCATCAACATTGAAAAATCGTTCAAGCTTATAAGCGGATTTCCAGCATTCCTTTATTTTCTCGTTTAATTTTTCCTTAAATACCCCAAGACACCCTGCGCGTTCAAATATGTCCAAATATGCCAGGTTGACTGTGCCATAACCCATTTGGCAGAGCTTATCTTTGGCAACGGGAATGCTCCAGCTGTTTTCGGCAAAAAGCCGGCGGCCCTGTTCATCTGTGAGTTTTGGCATCTCATATGACAACCGCGGATCCCTTAACCAGGCGGTCATGCGTGACCGGTTTACGCTGAAGAATTTACTGAGTTTATTAGAGTTACGCCTGTACCTTTTCGCTTTTTGGGCGAACTTTTCCCTCAAAACCTCCAGCATGCCCGCGTTTTCAAAAATATCAAGCGCGGTAAGATTTTTTGAGCGGAAACCCATCGCCTTAAGCTTATTTCTCACAAAAGGCACTTTCCAATCATATTTTTCAAAAAGCTTTTTGGTCTGTTCATTTGTCAGTTCAGGCCGCCGGTACGAGAGACGCGGGTCGCGCATGCAATCAGCCAAAAGCGTCGTACCCATACCGAAGAATTGCCTCAGTCTTGCGCGGTCGTGCATATACTCCTTGGCTTTTTCGTTGAATTTTTTCTTAAAAACCGTAAGCGCGCCCGCGTTATCAAAGACATCAAGTAAAAAAAGATTTTCTACACGTGAATTCCTTGAATTCAGTTCCTTGCGCATCGCAAACACGTTCCAGTTGTGTTTTTCAAAAAGCCTTTGGACCTCTTCATCTGTCAATTTCGTCAGCCGGTACGATAGGCGCGGGTCGCGCATGCACTCAGCCAAAAGCGGCCGGCCCAGCGAAAAAAATTGACCCAGTTTTACGCGGTTATGGGTATATTCCCTTGTCTTCTCGTTAAATTTTTCCTTAAAAACATCCAAAACCCCCGCTTCTTCAAAAACATCGAACACAAAACGATGCTTTACTGGAAAACTCATTTTATTAAGCGCCTTCTTTACGGCAGGCACGGACCAGTTATATTTTTCAAAAAGTTTTTGGGCTTCGTCTCTGTTGAGAGGCGCGGGAATTTTAGCGGACAATCTACGGCTTTCATTTGTTGCGAGGGGCCGCAGCAGATCAGGCTGCGCCCAGGTTAATTGGGATGGGATTATCAGACAAGTTACTATAATAGATACTAATCTAGATTTTATTTTTGTTAACATACTAGATATAAGTTTAGCATATAATCATGGTATTGCAAATTATTTTACTAACTTTTTTATATCTTAACTTTTTAAAGCAAAAAAACCCCCGCACCTTTTCAGATGCGGGGTTAAAGCAGATCTATAAGCCGGGTTCTGTCACTGCGCCATTTCTGGCGCAGCGTGTGGCCATCTATCTAGGCCCGCCATTGCTGACGGGCTCAAGCGGCCTACCTGAGGATCATAACGGAACGGGCAGTCCCTTTCCCCGTGTTTGGCCTTGCTCCACGTGGGGTTTTCCATGCGCTCCGCTGTCACCAGCAGAACCGGTGGTCTCTTACACCGCCTTTTCACCATTGCTCCCCGCCAAAGGCGGGGGGCTGTGTATTTTCTGTGGCACTTTCCGTCCCCGCCAAGGTTTGAACCTTAGCGAAGCGTTGCCGTTAGCAACCACGCTGCCCTTTAAAGCCCGGACTTTCCTCCCCCGCCAAAGGCGGGGGCGGCCACCCAACCTGCCTTAAATCGTTTTATTCAGCTCTGATAAATTTATGGCCTTGTTGGCCAGTTTGTCGGCTTCCTTGTTCTGCTCGCGGTTTATGTGCGCGACCTCGAACTTTTTAAAGCCATTTATCAGGTGGATCGCCTGGTCAAAGAGCGGTTTTATTTTAGGGTCCTTTACCCTGAATTCGCCTTTCAGCTGCTGCGCCACAAGCTCGCTGTCCAGCCTTAGCGTCACTTCCTCGGCGCTCCGTTGTATTCCGCGATATTATTGGTCGCAGTGCCTATATATTTGTAAAACTCTTTTACGGTTTTTTTATCCGCGGCGTTTTTTATGACTACGCCGAGGCCCGACGGGCCCGGGTTGCCGCGCGATGCGCCGTCTACAAAAATCTCGATTTTCTTTATCTTTTTCATTAAATTTTAATGATTACGGTGATTTTGTGTAAAATTTATACTTACGATTACAGCGATATCGTTGTAATCGTTTCTTTTATCGCTGTAATCATTATTCTTCTATATAAAGTATGCGCGCGCAGTTTCCGCAAAATATAAGGTCCTCATTCATCCTGATCTCGTTTATGACCTGCGGCGGCAGGTTTATGTTGCAGCCGCCGCACGCGTCGCCCTCAACCGGCACCATTGCAATGCCGTCTTTTGAATGAAGTATCCTCTCGTATTTTGCCAGGAACTCTTTGTCCGCCTTGTGGGCCAGTTCATTCCTCTGGGCATTTACCTGAGCGAGACTTGCCTCTATCTCTTTTGCCCTCTTATCTACGACCTGCTTCTGCTCGTCAAATTTCTTGCGTTCCTGGGCCAGGGCTTCTTTCTGCTGAGCAACGCGCTTCGCGCATTCGTCAGACTGGTCAAAGAACCTTAATATATCCTCCTCAATAACTGACGCATCCGCTTTCTGGCTCGCTATCTCATGCTCCATTGCCTGGTATTCTTTGTTGGTCTTGATGCTGTACAGCTGAGCCTGCAGCTTTTTTATGGCGTCTTCTTTTGACTGCAGGTCGGATTCTCTCTCTTTACGTTTTATTGCCAGGGCCTTCTGCTCCTCTTCGACGCTTTTCAAGCCGGCCTCTGTATTTTTAAATTCTTCCTCCAGTGCCCTGATGATCAGCGGCTGGTTCGCCAGCTCTTTTTTGGCGGCAAATATCCTGCTGTCAAGTTTTTGGAGCTGAATAAGCATCTTTATCTGTTCTTCTTTAGACATATTATCCTATGGGCGCAATAGGGCTCGAACCTATGACCTCCACAATGTGAGTGTGGCGCGCTACCAGCTGCGCTATGCGCCCGAAATTTTGGTCCTCCTTCGCCCTTCAATACGAAAACAACGGTAGGGCTTCGGAGAGACATTCCATTTCTACGAAGCCACACCGAAGTCTCACATATTTGAGTGGCGAAGTAGAATGGGCCCGCCAGGACTTGAACCTGGAACCACCTGGTTATGAGCCAGATGCTCTAACCATTGAGCTACGAGCCCGTGAAATTTCTCTCGGATTATTCTGCTCCGCCTATTGTCAAAAAATTCTGCAGTTTTCTGCTGCGTATCGGGTGCCGTAGCTTTCTTAGCGCCTTAGCCTCTATCTGGCGCACCCTTTCTCTCGTAACCCTGAATATCACGCCCACTTCTTCAAGCGTGCGTGGATAACCGTCCCCTATGCCGAACCTAAGGCGCAGCACCTTTTTCTCCCTGTCGGTAAGCGTGCCGAGAACGCCGTCCAGCTGTTCCCTCAGCATCGCGTACGCAGTGGCGTTAGCGGGCGAGACCGCTTTTTTATCCTCTATGAAATCCCCGAAATGCGTATCGCCTTCGTCGCCTATCGGCGTCTGGAGCGATATCGGTTCCTGCGCAATTTTTAAGATACCGCGCACTTTATCCACCGGCATGCGCATCTGGTGCGCTATCTCTTCCGGCGTAGGCTCCCTGCCGTGTTCCTGGACAAGCACCCGCGATATGCGGATCAGTTTATTTATCGTCTCGGTCATGTGGACCGGGATCCTTATGGTCCTGGACTGGTCCGCGATTGAACGCGTTATCGCCTGTCGGTTCCACCATGTCGCATAAGTGGAAAATTTGTAGCCGCGCTGGTATTCGAATTTATCCACAGCCTTCATCAGGCCGATATTGCCTTCCTGTATCAGATCAAGGAACGAAAGACCCCTATTAGTATACTTTTTTGCTATGCTGACTACAAGCCTTAAATTTGCGGCTACAAGTTCTTTCTTGAGCCGGTTAAACGCGTTTTCTTTAGCCTTTATCAGCTTTATCTGTTCGCGTATTTTATCCGGGCGCTCCTTAAAGAGCCTGCGTATTTCTTTTACGCGTTTCTTCAGGGCTGCGCCTTCGGCGCCGGATCTTGTCTTTGCCCTGCGCTCGGCATCCTCAAGCTCGTTCAACAGGTTCTTTATCTTATTGGCTATCTCCTGGACATAATTTATGGTCAGGTCAAATTTCAGGAGCGCCTCTACGGAACTGCTTTGCGTCTTGGTCTTTCTCAGGCGCTTGGCGAGCTGCCTGAGCGTGCGCATGATCTTCTTGCGGTCGGGCTCAATATCAACGTTTATGTATTCCTCGAGGTTTACCCCTTTCTTTTCTATCTGCGCGACGAATTCAAGG
>JAPLLL010000099.1 GCA_026387595.1 Candidatus Omnitrophota bacterium | reverse complement strand
CGGCAAGACTACGACGCTCTACGCGTGCCTGCAGAAATTGAACAAAAAAGAAATGAAGATAATAACCATAGAAGACCCTATAGAATATCAGGTCTCGGGCGTAACCCAGATACAGGTCAACCCCAAGATCGGCCTGACATTTGCGGCAGGACTGCGGAGCATGCTGCGGCACGATCCGGACATCATGATGGTGGGCGAGGTCAGGGATTATGAGACAGCGGAGATAACCATAAGGTCAAGCCTGACCGGCCACCTTGTGTTCAGCACGCTTCACACCAATGACGCTGCAGGAGGCATAGCCAGGCTGCTTGATATGGGGATAGAGCCCTACCTGGTCGCTTCATCTGTTGAATGTTTTATAGCGCAGCGTCTCGTAAGGCTGATATGTAAAAGCTGTAAACATGAGGTCTCGCTTACAAAAGAAATAATGCGGGAACTCGGGGTTTCCGCCGAAGAGGCAAAAGGCGCCAAGATATACGAAGGCAAGGGCTGTGAACAATGCAAGTACACCGGCTACAAGGGCCGTACCGCAATTTACGAATTTCTGGTCACGGGCGAGTCCGTAAGGGAATTGATCCTGCAGAGGGTCTCAAGCGACAAGATAAAAAGGAAGGCTGTTTCCGAAGGCATGCGCACGCTTGCGCAGGACGGATGGGTCAAGATAAAAAAGGGGCTTACAACGCCGTCAGAGGTCCTGCGCGTGGCAAAAGAGAAAGAGATAGAATAATAAAAAGATATGCCCCGATTTTTTTATAAGGCCAAGAAGGGGCCTCAGGAGATCGTAGAGGGCCGCATAGACGCCGAGACCAAGGCACAGGCGTTGTCCAAGATCACGGGCCTGGGACTTTTCCCGGTGAACATTGAGGAAGAAGGGGAGACTGCCGCAGGCATACGAAGCAGCCTCTCCTTTACATTTTCGGGCAGGGTAAAGACAGCTGACCTCGCTCTTTTTACAAGGCAGCTGGCAGACCTGCTGGAAGGCGGGGTGACGATAATAGATGCGCTTAGCGTACTTGCCAGGCAGACCGAGAATAAGAAACTTAAAAATACCATTGAGGATATAAGCAGTTACGTGAAGGCCGGCAACAATCTGGCCGCGGCCCTTGCCCAGCATCCGTCTATATTCCCGCATCTGTATGTCAGCATGGTCCGCTCCGGAGAGGTGAGCGGCGCGCTGGAGGTTGTCCTGAACAGGCTTTCGGGTTTTTTGGAGGAACAGGAAGAGTTCAAGACAAAGGTCCAGGCCGCGCTCGCGTACCCGATCCTCATGGCATGCGTAGGCGTCGCGACAATAATCGTGCTTTTGACATTTGTTATGCCACGCGTGGTCGGCATTTTCCAGGACCTTGGCCAGGGCCTGCCTTTTATTACGCAGGTCCTTCTTGCGATAAGCGATTTTATAAGATTTTACTGGTACCTGCTGATAGCGGGTTTTCTTTTTATCTTTTTCGCCGTAAGGCAGCTTTACAGGACGCCCGAGGGCAAGGCGTTTTTGGACAGGGCTAAACTGCGGCTGCCTGTGCTCGGGGATTTTTTAAGAAAAGTTGATATTGCCCGCTTTGCCAGGACGCTCGGCACGCTGCTTGCGAACGGCGTCACGATCCTGGAATCCCTTGAGGTATCCAGGGATATCATGTCTAACGCGCCCGCAAAAAAGGAAATAACTGAAGCCTTTAACAGCGTAAGGGAGGGCTCGACCCTGGCAAAGGCGTTTTCAGAAGGGGAATATTTTCCGCTTTTTGTCACAAATATGATAGCGGTAGGCGAAGAATCGGGCCAGCTGGAAAAGGCGCTCATGAAAATAGCCGATTCATACGAACGCCAGACCGACAAGACGATAAAGATAATATCAAGCCTCATAGAGCCGGCCATGATACTGGTGATGGGGCTCATAGTCGGGTTCATAGTTATATCCATATTGTTGCCGATATTCCAGATTAGCTTAATTGCAAGATAAGGGGGGAAGATTAAGATGAAATTTGCTAAAAGGGCTTTTACGTTAATAGAACTTATGTTAGTTGTTATCATCATAGGCGTCCTGATAGCGATGGTCATGCCGAAACTAGCCGGCAGGTCAGAGCAGGCGCGCAGGATCGCTGCCAAAGCGGACATAGAATCAAATGTTGCGATGGGGCTCGATATGTATGAGCTGGATAACGGCACATATCCGAGCGACCTGGAGGCGCTTACCAAAAGACCCATGGGGCCAGGATTACCAGTACAAATTCCCCGGCGAGCATAACAAGGATTCATATGACCTGTGGTCGAACGGCCGCGACCGTTCCGAAGGCGGAAGCGACGATGTCACAAACTGGTCCGACGAAGAGGGCGCTTCAAACGCGGCTATCGAGTAGGGGTATCCGCGGTTTTACGCTGATCGAGCTGTTTATAGTCAGCGCGATAATATTGATACTTGTTTCGTTCTCAACGCCGCTTTTCAGGAAAACATTTTCTGATCTGGAGCTTAAAGAGGCGGCAGCGAATATCACCAGTTTTATAACATTCGCGCAGCACAAGGCGGTAGCGGATGAAGCCGTGTGCAAGATAACCTTTGATTACGAGAACAAAACATACAGGCTGCTCATCGCTTCAGGCGGGGCGCCGGACACAGCGGCGCAATACGTAATTCCTAAAGACAGGTTCGGCAAGCTGTTTCATATACCGCAGAATATAGAAATAGAGGGCCAGTCCAGGGACATATTTTTTTATCCCGACGGCCGCTGCGATAAAACAGAAATAAAACTTATGAATAAAAACAAAAAAACATTAAAGCTTGCTACGACAGGAACATTGGGGAATGTCATTACGACGCAGGAATAATCAGGGCTTTACCCAGCCCTTCCTATGGGGGGAGAGGCGAGAAGCAGGAAGAGCTGGGTTTATGTTGCTTGAGGTGATATTGAGCGTTGTTGTTATCGCGACCAGTTTTGTGTTTATCATGCGGTCCTATGTTGTGTCGCTAAAAGCAACAGATACCGCGCGTAACATCCAAAAGGCCTGCCTGGCCCTTGAGGATGAACTGTTTGAACTGGATATGAAAGGCGAGCTTGAAGAAGGCGAGTCTGCAGGAGATTCCCAGGACGGGGCTTACAGCTGGCGTGTATACGCCCAGCCTATAGACGATAAAAAAGAGATAAATCTGGTAGAGGCAGAGACCGGCCGCCGGACAGGCACCGGTGGCAAAATAAAGGTTGCCACATACATCAGGAACAAAAGCACATGAAAAATAAAAAAGGCTTTACGTTGATGGAGCTTTTAATCGCGGCCCTGATATTTTCTGTAATAGCCGTTACGCTGTATTCAGTTTTTTCCGGGGGCGTAAAGATATGGGGCAAACAGAAGGCAAGTTCCGAATACGGCCAGGGCATAAGGCTTTCCCTTGACGGTATTACCAAGGAACTCGCCAACGCGGTCAGTTACGCGCAGCCGAAGCAGGAAGGGGCCGTTGTTGAGAGTCTTTTCTTTTCCGGCGAGACAAAAAAACTTTCTTTTGTGACGCGGGTAAAAAATGAACTTGCAAAGGTAAGTTATGAGTTCGTGTTCCCTTCAGGCGGCCAGAAGGGCCTGTTAAAAAGGAGCATTGCCTTTCAAAAGGATGGTTTTGCGCAGGATGAGAAAAAAGATGAATTCGTGGTCAGGGGCTTAGACGGCCTTTCCTTTGAATATGCCTATGCCGGCGCAACACCCCAAGAGCCGATCCAGTGGAAGGATTCCTGGCAGGACACCGCCAATCTCCCGCGCGGCGTCAGGGTCACGCTTGAGTTAGAAAGGGCCGGGACAAGCCAAAAGGAGATCTTCAGGAAGACGATCTTTATGCCGGCAGGCACGCTGGGCAAGGAAGAATGAACAAGGGAACAATACTTCTGGTCACGCTCTGGATACTGGCGATATTGTCCCTTCTGGCAATAGGAATAGGGTTCAGGTCATCGATCGAGTTGAAACTTACCTCTTATCAGACCGACAGCCTAAAGGCATATGAGATAGCCAGGGCAGGGGTGGTAAAGGCCCTGAACGAACTGCAGAACGACGATTCGCCTACGATAGAAACGCTTTGGGCATGCGGCATTGCATTAGAACCCGATGAGACGCAGGCGGGAAAACTGCAGGGCATTTCTGTGGGGGAGGGCCGCTTCGATTGTTTTATTACCGATCTGCAGAGAAAGGTTAACCTCAACACGGTACCAAAAGAAATATTGAAGCGCATGTCCCCGAAGATCACGGATGAGATAGCGGATAATATCAGGGCATGGCGCGGCGATTCCGACATCTCGTCAGACGCCATAAACAAGGATTATCCCGACAAACCATATGAGTGCAAAAACGCGCCGTTTAACATCACAGAGGAATTGCTGCTTGTGAAAGACATGCCGGAAGACGTGTTTTACGGGGAAGAGGGGATAAAAAATTCGATAACGGTATACGGGCCGCAGGAGTTAAAGATAAATATAAACACCGCGGATGAAAAAGCGCTTGATGGCCTGGGGCTCGGACAATCAAGCCAGAATATCATAGGTTACAGAGGCGGGGAGGATATGAATATTGAAACACGGGAGGACAACCGTGCCTTTACTACGCTCGATGAGGTAAAGGAATATCTAAAATCCGCCCAGGGCGGAGGATGGGATACGATAGTCCTTGAGAACCTGCACCTGGAAAATTTTGTCGTATTCGGTTCGGATTATTTTGAGATAAGATCTACCGGCGCGCTGAACGCCCCGAGAAAAATGCGCAGGACCGTAACATGCGTGGTAAAACGGACCGGTGCGCCCGCCCCGCCGCATAAGACCCAGATAATAGGCTGGACAGAGGAATAGATGGTAATACTTGAATTTACAGGCGACAGGATCAAGTTATTAAAAACCGTCAGGACCGGCCGCGGGACCGGTATAACCAGGCTCCTGAAACAGGCTGTTGACGGCCGCTCGGACGATTCCGTAGCCGATGCCGTCGCGGCAATGCTGAAAGAGGCAGGTGTAAGAAAGGGCACCCCGCTCACAATATGCGTGCCGCGCCACCTTGTTACCGTAAGGACCTTGCGCTTCCCCTCAGTGGACGATCCCGAATTAAAGAATATGGCGGACCTGCAGGCCGGAAAACAACTTCCGTATCCGCAGGAGGAACTGGTCTGGGATTATAAAGTGATAGAAAAAAGGCCGGACGGATATTCGGACATATTTCTCGCAATAGCGCATAGAAATGTAGTAGACCGGTATATAGATGTATTAAAGAAAACCGGCATGGACATAGAAAGAATAGCGCTCAGCTCTGAGGCGGTTTCAGGCTGGAGCCTGGCCGTGTCAGGCCTCGCGGGCACAAGGGCTGTGCTGGATGTGGATGCCTCTTATATAGATGTTGTTGTCATAAGGGGCGAAAAGATGGAGTTCAGCCGCAGTTTTCCGCTGAAGCAGGATTTCGCTGAAATGGCGGAAGAAATAAGGAAGACATTTGTCTCATATCAGAAGGAAAATTCAAGAGAGATCTCGTCCGTGGTCCTTACCGGGATAGAAGAAAAGGCGTTGGCGCTTAGATCCGCATTGGCAGGGGTATTGCCGCCCATGAATACGGATTTCATCCATCCGCTTAAGATATTGTCGGAAGATTACAGGGAATCCCTGCCGGATTATTCCGATACGGCCAGGGATATATCGATCGCGCCGGTTTTGGGCATTGCGTACGGCCTGCCGCAGGTGACAATGGACTTTCTGCCCGCCCAGATAAAGCGGGACAATAGACGCAGGGCGCGAAAAAAGATATTTATCAGGGCGGCCTTGTTAATACTTGCGATTAAATTAGTTGTGGCTGCGATAATATTCAGGGGCGCGATAAATGAAAAGGAAATGTTCCAGACGCTGAACCTCAAGATAAAAGAGACCGAGCCCAAGGTAGCAAAACTGAAGGAGATCTCGCAGGACCTGGCCATAATAAAGGCATACCTGGATACCGAAGGCTCTGCAGTGGACGTTATGCGCGAGGTCTACAGGATAGTCCCGCAGGGCGTATCGATCGCAGTGCTGGATTTTGAACTGGACAAGTCTCTTGCCTTGAGGGGCGGCGCGGCGGACCTGAACAGCGTTTTTAAATTTACCTCAGACCTTGAGAAGTCAGGGCATTTCAAAAATTGCCAGATAAAATACGCGCAAAAGCGCACGGTAAAGACGCGGGAACTGGTTGATTTTGAGATAACCTGCGCTTTGAGCAGGCGGGCAAAATGATAAAGAGGATATTTTCCAAATTCACGCAGCGAGAAAGGTTCCTGTTCATCGGCATAGTCTGTATAGCCGTTATCTTTGCGGTTTATTTATTGGTGCTTGATCCGCTGTACCGTAACTGGAGCGAGCTGAGGCTGGAATCCGAAACAGCGAAGCGAAAGCTGCTTAAGAATTTGAAGCTCTTGGCAGATAAAAATGAGCTTGAAAAAGGCTATGATAAATATAAAGATTATCTCCAGAGAGAGGCCGATAAGGAGCAGGACGTAGCCTCAGCGCTGAAAGAGATAGAGGACACCGCCCAAAGGGCAGGCGCGAAGATAACCAGCATAAAACCTAAAGGCGAAAAACTCCTTAAAGGATACAAGACATATAACATAGAACTGATAGCAGAGGGCAAGATAGACCAGTTTTTGAAATTCATGTATGAACTTGAAGGCTCCAAAAAGCTGTTTAAAATAGAGCGCCTTATATTGTCCCTTAAGAGCAGCCAATCCGATCTATTAAAAGGGACCCTCCTTATTATCAAGGTTTCTTTCCAAAATTGACCCCAACGACTTGATCCATTCGGCATCTTAACCTATTCAATATTGCCTCAGGATCAACCCCCAAAGATCTAGTTTTGAGCAAAAATAGCCCAACGACTTGACAAATCTGGCTTTATGGTATATACTTGGAATTAACTTCACTCTCTTGGTAGGGAGTATACTCCACAGGTAGGGAGCCCAGCCATTTTTAATAGGTGTTGGGCACAAGTAGGAGATGCTGGGTGGAAAAAGTATATTTGCTTAAGGATCTGGCTCAATTATCAGGCCTGTCGATAGACACGGTTAAATATTACCTTAAAGTGGGCCTTATAAAAGAGGTAGAGAGAAGCCCTGGCACTAATTACAGGTACTTTGACGATTCTACAGTGAAAAGGCTGTCCCAGATAAGGGAAATGCGAAAGGGCAGCATATCGCTTAATAAAATAAAAGAAACCCTGGCCGCTAAGCGATGAGTTACTACGAAGCATTGAACCTGAAAAAAGAACCGTTTTCAACAAGCCCGGACCCGGACTTTTTCTACCGCTCTTCCGCGCATAATACCGCTTTGCACAGGCTTGAGATAGCCATCCGCCTGAGGCGCGGCTTAAGCGTAATACTCGGCGATGTGGGTACCGGCAAGACCACCCTGAGCCGGATATTGATACAGCTTTTCGGCCAGGATGAAAACTACCTTTTCCACATGATGCTGGACCCCAGCTACAAATCCGAATTCCAGTTTTTATACAGCCTTGCCAGGATGTTCAACGTGATCCCGCCTTTTCGGTCCACGCTTGATTATAAAGAGGCCATAGAGAGATACCTCTTTCAGAAAGGCGTGGACGAAAATAAGACCATAGTCCTTATAATAGACGAGGGCCAGAAGCTTACGCCCACGTTCCTGGAGATATTGCGCACGCTTTTAAATTACGAAACGAACGAATATAAACTGCTGCAACTTGTCATACTTTCCCAGATGGAAGTCCTGCCGAGGATAAAGCGCATAAAAAATTTTTACGACAGGATCATCCTTAAATACATCATAAACCCGCTTGATGAGAACGAGACCAGGGAGATGATAAACTTCAGGCTCAAGCAGGCGGGCCTTGAAAACACGAACGGGCTCTTTACAGACGGTTCCGTAAGGCTTTTATATCAGACATCGCTGGGTTATCCCAGAAAGATATTTCTCCCCGGAAGAAAAACTTTTAAAACTCATACGGTCAAAGGCATTGCCAAGGCCGCAGCACGCCCAGCCGCAAAAAGAGGATACGTATAAAACAGACCGGATAAGCATGCCCCAGGTGCAGGTCTCGGTTGCAAAGGCCGCGCCGGCCAGGCCTATTTTTTTCAGGATAGAAATGCTGAATATCCTGTTAGTCGCGATACTTTTAGGTCTTTTGATATATTTAGTGCCGTTTCTTTTAAAAAAGCCGGAAAACCCCGTTCCGGAGCTGGAAAAAAAGGTCGCTATTGCCCCGCCTGCCGCAGCCGTGAAGGAGAAAGAGGGCTCATCCCGTCCGCCTTTTAGTTATTTCTCCGAAGGGGCCGCCTCCAAGAATATATTCCAGCCCATAGTCAAAGAAGAGACCGCCCCTCAGGCGAGTGCCGAGGCAGAACAGGCGAAAAAGACGGAAGAGATAAAATCCCAGCTGAGCCTTCTCGGTGTTGTGTGGGGCGAAAAACCGCAGGCCATTATAGAGGATAAAAAGGCACAGAAGACGTATTTTCTAAGCAAGGGCGAAACCTTTGATTCGATAGAAGTAAAGGACATACTGGAAAACAAGGTCGTATTGTTTTATAACGGCCAACAGTTCGAACTGGTGCTGTAGCAGTCCCTCGCCATGCATGAAAGACTCATTACAATGAAAAAGATCATACGGACTATTTTCATAGCTGTTATTATTTCGTCTTTTTTCTTCAATGTCTCGTTTTCGCAGGAGATGGTCCCGCCGCCGCAGCCCCAGGCCGCGGCGGATGCCGCGCAGATCCAGAGCGCCGCGGCAAGCAGCAAGATCTCGCTTGATATCAAGGGCATGGATATAACGGATGTCCTTAAGATGCTTGCCTTAAGGAGCGGGCTCAATATCGTAGCCGGCAAGAACGTGCGCGGCAAGGTCACGATATTCCTGAAGGATGTCGATATGATGGATGCCATGGAGATAATACTGGTCTCAAACGATCTCGCGTACGACAAAAGAGGGAACATTATAAATGTCATGACAGACAGGGAATACGAGGTGCTGTACGGGGAAAGGTTCGTGGATACAACAAAGCTTAAGATCATAAAACCGAGGTACGTAAAGGCCGCAGAGGTCAGCAAGGCCCTGACCCAGATGAAATCACGCATAGGAAAGATCGTAATAGACGATGTCTCCAATACCATCATTGTAATGGATTCGCCCCAGACAGTGGAACGCATGGAAGAACTTGTCAAACAGATGGACATGCCCACCAAGACCAGGGTGTTCGCGCTGAATTACGCAAAGGCAGAGAACATAAAGACGAAGGTGGAGCCGTTCCTTACAAAAGGCATAGGGACCATACAGATCGACGAGCGCACGAATAAGGTGATAATCACGGACCTGGAAGATAATATGCCTGCTATCGACAGCGCTATAAAGGAATTTGACGAGAAGACAAAAGAGGTCCTGATAGAGGCCAAGATACTGCAGATAACGCTTAACGACGAGTACAAGGCCGGCATAAACTGGGACGTGGTATTTAACGGGATAAGGGCGCAGCTTGGCATGAATTTTAATATAATAACCGGCAACATTATCCCCACCACTGCGGCTACTTCGCCTACCGGAGGCGCTCTCCATGTCGGCTCGCTGGATAAGACAAATTATGAGGCGATGATAAAATTTCTTCAGACGTACGGAAAGACAAATCTTCTTTCAAGCCCGAGAATAGCTACGATAAACAATGAAGAGGCCAAGATACTTGTGGGCACGAACCAGCCATACGCGACGAGCCAGACAACGGTCGGTTCTGCCGGCGCGCCGGTCAAATCTTATCAGGTGACGTTTTTGGATCTCGGGGTAAAATTATACGTGACGCCCACAATAAACAGGGATGGTTTTGTTACGATGAAGATAAAACCTGAGGTGAGTTCTCTTTCCGGAGAATATGAATACGGAGCGGACAAGGACAAGGTGCCCGTCGTAAAAACGTCGCAGGCAGAGACCACGGTCATGATAAAGGACGGCACCACTATTGTCATAGCGGGCCTTATAGAGAACAGGCAGGAAGAAACGGTTAACCAGGTGCCGGGCCTCGGCAGCGCGCCTGTGATCGGGCCGCTTTTCAGGAACAGGTCTACAGGTTCCGAGTCAAACCCCGAGAAGAACGAACTTGTAATATTCCTGACTCCCCGTATAATATCCGGAGAGGTTTTTGCCGCGGACGTGGAAAGATACGGCGGCCTTACGCAGACCCTTGAGAAACAGCTGACGCAGAAGGAGATAAAAGAGGTGGCCACTCTGGAAACGGAAGCAGCGACAAAAAAAGATATCGAGGCGGGATTCGTGACCGAAAGTAAGACCGTCATTGCAGAGCCGGTCGAAACCCCGGCCAGGACACCCGTAATGAACATAGACGAGTATTACAAAAATATAAGGGGAAAGATATTCGAAAAGGTCGGGCTGAATTATCCCAGCCAACCTGTCCAGGGCGAAGTAAAATTATCTTTCTGCGTTTTGGAAGACGGCAGCCTGAAGGGGGCGCCGGTTGTTTTAAAACCGGTTGACCAGGGGCTGAAGGCGTCAGCGATAAAAAGCGTGCAGTCCGCTGCGCCGTTCCCCGCGTTTCCAAAAAGCTTTGGAAAGAAAGAAGAAACGTTTAAAATTAGCATTATCTATGAATAGCTGAAAGGAGAGAAATAATGGATTATCTATTAAATGAACAGCAGGTGATGATACGGGACCTGGCAAGGCAGATCGCCAGGGAGAAGATCAAGCCCGTTGCGGCTGAATACGACGAAAAGGAGGAGTTCCCGTGGCCGATAGTCAAGATACTGTCTGACGCGGACCTGTTCGGCGTATATATAGAGGAAAAGTACGGCGGTACAGGCGGCCAAGGCCTGGAACTTGCGCTTTGCGTGGAAGAGCTTTCGCGCGCCTGCGGCGGCATATCGCTTTGCCTTGCGGCAACCGCGCTCGGCACATATCCTATAATATTGTTCGGCTCAGAGGGCCAGAAGCAAAAATACCTTCCTGACCTTGCGAAAGGAAAGAAGCTCGGGGCCTTTGCTATTACAGAGCCGGAGGCAGGAAGCGACGCCGGTTCCATCAAAACAACCGCAAGAAAGGACGGGGACTACTATATCCTTAACGGCACAAAGCAGTGGATAACGAACGGCGGGGAGGCCGAGACCTATAGCGTCATAGCGATAACTGACAAGGCGAAAGGCGCAAGGGGCGCCAGCGCCTTCATAGTGGAAAAAGGGACCAAGGGGTTTAATTTCGGCAAAAAGGAGAAAAAACTCGGCATCAGAGCCTCCGCGACAAGGGAACTCGTGTTTGAGGATTGCAGGGTCCCGAAAGAGAACCTGCTGGGCAAAGAGGGCATGGGTTTCATAGTTGCGATGAAGACATTTGATAAGTCACGCCCGGGAGTAGCGGCGCAGGCTTTGGGCATTGCCCAGGGCGCGCTTGACCTGGCGGTTAACTACGCAAGATCCAGAAGGCAGTTCGGCCAGCCGATCTCAAGTTTCCAGGGGATACAGTTCATGCTCGCGGACATGGCTACGGAAATAGAGGCTGCCCGCGCGTTGATCTATGCGGCCTGCCGTGCGATAGACGCCGGCTCAAAGGACATTGCCAGGATATCCGCTATGTCAAAACTTTTCGCAAGCGACGTGGCAATGAAGGTCACAACGAACGCGGTACAGATATTCGGCGGCTACGGATACATGCGGGATTACCCCATAGAGAAATTCATGCGGGACGCAAAGATCACGCAGATCTATGAGGGCACCAATCAGATACAGCGCGACGTGATTGCCCGTACCTTAATAAAGGAGGCGGCAAGCAAATAATGAACATAATAGTCTGCGTCAAGCAGGTGCCGAATACCGCGAACGTAAAGATCGACCCCAAGACAAACACGCTTATAAGGGAAGGCGTTGAAAGCATCATCAATCCGTTCGACACCTACGCAATAGAAGAAGGGGTGCGGCTTAAGGAGCGTTTTGGCGGTATGGTAACGATTATTACAATGGGGCCGCCGCAGGCTGAAGCGGCGCTGAGAGAGGCGATATCACTTGGCTGCGATGAGGCGATCCTTGTATCGGACAGGGCATTTGCGGGAAGCGATACCTGGGCCACGAGCTACGTTTTATCCCGGGCAATAAAGAAATTCGGGCCGTTCGATATCATACTTTGCGGCAAGCAGGCCTCGGACGGCGACACCGCCCAGGTCGGGCCCGGTATAGCGACCCATCTTGATATACCGCAAGCAACGTATGTTAAAAAGATAGAGGAGATAAAAGACAAACTTGGCCGCGTGGAAAGGCTTGTGGAAGAGGGCTATGAAGTAGTTGAGATACCGCTCCCGTGCCTTTTGACAGTGGTGAAAGAAATAAATGCGCCAAGGCTGCCTTCGCTTAAGGGCAAGATGAGGGCAAAATCCGCCCAGATCAAATCATGGAACGCAAAGGATCTTGAATGCAATCATAAATACATAGGACTCGAAGGTTCCCCGACAAAGGTCGTCAAGATATTTAATCCCCCGCCCAGGAAGGGCGGCGCCAAACTCACAGGCGAGCCGCAGGAAGTGGTGGACAAGCTGGTTAGTATGCTCAAAGCGGACGGGAGGATATAATGGAAAGCATAAAGGTATTGCTGGATAAATGCACCGGATGCAAATTATGCGTCAAGGCCTGCCCGTTCGCCGCGATAACGATCGTAGATAAAAAAGCGGTAATAGACCAATCCAAGTGCAATCTTTGCGGCGCATGCGTGGATGTGTGCAAATTCAAGGCCATCGAGCTGAAAAAAGCAACTGTCGAGAAAAAAGACCTGAGCATCTACAAAAATGTATGGGTCTTCTGCGAGCAGAAAAAAGGAAAGATACAAACTATTTCGTGGGAACTGCTGGGCGAGGCGCGCAAACTCGCGGACAAACTGGGCGTGAAAGTGGGCGGCGTGCTTTTGGGCCACAACATGACGCAGCAGGCGCAGGCGATCATTGAGCGCGGGGCGGATGAGGTTTACGTAGTTGACGAAAAGGAACTGGAAAATTACCTGGATGAGCCGTACACAAATGTCCTGGTTGAGCTGATCAACCAGCATAAACCGGAAATATTTTTGTGCGGGGCGACCACGCTGGGCCGCAGCCTTGTATCGCGCGTTGCCGTCAAGATATACACGGGCCTTACCGCGGATTGCACGGGGCTGGATGTGGACGAAAAGACAAGAGAGCTCCTGCAGACCAGGCCCGCGTTCGGCGGAAACATCATGGCCACTATCAGGACACCGAATTACAGGCCGCAGATGGCAACGGTTAG
>JAPLLL010000072.1:1913-3179 GCA_026387595.1 Candidatus Omnitrophota bacterium | reverse complement strand
TACGGGGAAGGTCATCCAGGTCGGCGATGCGATCGCGCGCATCTACGGGCTGGACGACGTAATGATGGGCGAGGTCCTGGAGTTCAGCTACAATGTCTACGGGATAGTGCTTGACCTGCAGGAAGATTCGGTCGGTGCGGTTATTTTAGGTACGGAGAATCCTGACAGGGATATAAAGGAAGGCGACACGGTAAAAAGGACCGGCAAGATCATGCAGGTGCCCGTGGGCGAAGCAATGATCGGCCGCGTGGTAAATTCGGGCGGCAGGCCCATAGACGGCAAAGGCCCGATAGCAGCGCCAGCCCGTTAAAGAACCGCTAGAGACCGGTATCCAGGCGATAGATTCCATTAAACCCATAGGCCGCGGCCAGCGCGAGCTGATCATAGGCGACAGGCAGACCGGCAAAACCGCGATCGTTATAGATACCATCATAAACCAGAAAAATAAAGGGGTTTATTGCGTTTACGTGGCGATAGGCCAGAAGGTCGCCAACATAGTCGGGATATCCGAGACGCTCGAGAAATACGGGGCAATGGAATACACGACTATTGTCAGTTCATCTGCCAGGGCGTCAGCGTCCGCACAATATCTTGCGCCTTACACGGGTTGTGCGATTGCGGAAGAGCTGATGTACGCCGGCAAGCATACCCTTATTATTTACGATGATCTTTCCAAGCACGCGCAGGCCTACAGGCAGCTCTCGCTCCTTTTACGCAGGCCGCCGGGAAGAGAGGCATATCCCGGCGACATATTTTACCTGCATTCGCGCCTGCTTGAACGCGCGGCAAAATTAAGCGACAGCCTGGGCGGGGGGTCACTTACCGCCATACCGATCGTAGAGACACAGGCAGGGGATTTTTCAAGCTATATCCCGACGAACGTTATCTCCATAACGGACGGGTGGGCGGCAACTCGCAGACCAAGGCGATCAGACAGGTGGCAAGCCAGCTGCGGCTTAATCTTGCCCAGTACAGGGAATTAGTGGGCTTTACGCAATTCGGTTCTGACATAGACAAAACAACGCAGGCCCAGCTCACGCGGGGCGAGCGTATGGTGCATCTTTTAAAACAAAAAGAATTCAATCCGCTTTCAATGGCAAAAGAGGCGATGATAATATACGCCGGGGACAAGGGCCTTTTTGACGACCTGAACGTAGATAACTTGGGACAATTTGAAGCGGAATTCTTTAAATACATGGATAAGGACCACCCGGAAGTCGAAAAGGACATCGAGACAAAAAAAGAGATTACCGAAGCGATGCTGCA
>JAPLLL010000072.1:0-1858 GCA_026387595.1 Candidatus Omnitrophota bacterium | reverse complement strand
TTCGGAATTCAAGGCGGATTTTACGGTGCGCCTTAAAAAATAAAAAATGGCGGAATCCCTTAAGCGGATAAAAAATAGGATCAAAAGTGTACAGGGCGTGGAGAAGTTGACCGCAGCCATGAAGATGATCTCGGCATCCAAGCTTAAATCATTTCAGAAGGAGCTTGCGCTTTCAAATGATTATTTTTCCAGGGTGGAGGCCATGCTTAAGAACACCCTCTCTTCCTGCAATATGCCCGGCAACAGATTCCTTCAGCCAAGGCCCGCAAAAGGAAAGATCGCTGTCTGTGTTATTGCCTCCGACAGGGGCCTGTGCGGCAGCTATAACAACAATATACTCAATTACACGCAGGATTTTATCCGGATAAACGCCGCAAAGGACATAAAACTTATTACAGTCGGTGGAAAGGCCTTAAGATATTTTAAGAAAAGAGGGTTTACCCCGGTGGATTCGTACGTGGACCTGTACGGCCGTTATTCCGGCCAGGTAAAGGACGATATAACAAAAAAATTAACAAGCTTTTTTTTAAACGAAGAGGCAGACGAGATATATCTGGCCTATACAAATTTTATATCGGGCTCAAGACACAGGCCCGTAATAGAAAAAATACTTAATATCGAAGTCCCCAAAGGCGAAGAAACCGAATATATAACCGAGCCGGGCTTTGACGGGATCCTGGAACGGCTTATCCCGTTATATCTGTCGGAAAAGATCCGGCATATCATACTGAGCGCGTTTACGTCCGAGCATGCGATGCGGCTTATGGCGATGAGCGAGGCCACGGATAACGCCGGCGAGTTGCTGGAGGGGCTGGTGCTTCTGAGGAATAAGATCAGGCAGGCCAGTATAACTACTGAGCTTATCGAAGTGATCTCTTCGGTAAGCGCGATGAAAGGATAAGGCTGATGACACAAGGCAAGATAGTACAGGTAATAGGCCCTATTGTGGATATAAGATTTGTCGAACAAAAGGAAGTGCCGCTTTTATTAACCGCGTTGAAGATCCAGGATAAAGAAAAAGATATAGACGTGACTCTGGAAATAGTGCAGCTGATAGGCAACAACACGGTCCGCTGCGTTTCCCTTGGCTCCACTGACAGGCTCGTGCGTGGTATGCCTGTTCAGAACACTGGTGGGCCCATAAACGTACCTGTTGGCCAGCAGACATTAGGCAGGATCTTTAATGTTCTGGGGGAAACGACCGACGGCAAAGGTCCCTTGCCCGAGCCGGGCAAGACGCGGCCGATACACAGGCCTGCCCCCGGATTTACGCAGCAGCTTCCCATAACCTCTGTGCTTGAAACAGGCCTTAAGGTAATAGATCTTTTGGCGCCGTTCCCAAGAGGCGGCAAGATCGGCCTGTTCGGCGGCGCAGGCGTAGGCAAGACCGTCCTTGTCATGGAACTTATGCGCAATATCTCGCAGCAGCTAAAGGGCGTTTCGATATTCGGCGGGATAGGTGAACGCACAAGGGAAGGCAATGACCTGTGGCTTGAACTGAACAGCTCCGGTGTCATAGCCAACACCGCGCTGGTATTCGGCGAAATGAACGAACCGCCCGGGGCAAGGCTGCGGGCAGGGCTGTCCGCGCTGACCATTGCCGAGTATTTCCGGGATGAGGAAAAGAAAGACGTGCTTCTTTTTATAGATAATATATACCGCTATGTCCAGGCCGGTTCAGAGGTCTCGACATTGCTGGGCCGCATGCCGTCCGCGGTCGGATACCAGCCGAACCTGGCCACCGAGATCGCGGAACTTGAAGAGAGGATCGCATCCACAAGGGACGGCGCAGTCACGTCTGTCCAGGCGATCTATGTGCCTGCGGACGACCTGACTGACCCGGCCATAGTCTCTATAT
>JAPLLL010000064.1 GCA_026387595.1 Candidatus Omnitrophota bacterium | reverse complement strand
TGGCCTTATAATTACGCCGTAACTCTTTGTCACACGTCGAGATAAAAATAGCCATAGTCAACTGCTTGACTATGGCTATTTACTGAAAAGCTCGATATTCTCGAGCTTTATTAGTGGTGAGCCGCGCAGGACTCGAACCTGCCACACCCTGCTTAAGAGGCAGGTGCTCTACCAGATGAGCTAGCGGCCCCTTTAACATATTTTTTTCAGGAAATCTTAATATAACATAATTAAAATATAGTGTCAAATTTAATATAGTATATGGCTATGGGTAGAAGTGCTATCTATAAATGGGTAAAAAAGACAATGCCGCCCAAGCAACTATAGTCGTTATAATACCTACGGTAAGGCCTACCCCAAACCATCTCAAGAAGGTCATGCGAATATTCTTTTCTTTCTCAAGAATGCCCAGCGCGACAATGTTCGCCGTTGAACCGACCAAAGTTATGTTACCACCGAGGCAGCCGCCAAACAGCAGGGCCCACCAAAGCGGCTGGACATTCACGTTACACGCCTGAAAACTCTTGATAACAGGGATAAGGGCCGCTACCAGCACAACATTGTCCAGGACGCTTGAACCTATCGCCGCAATCCATAACACCAAACCGGTTAAAAAAGAAAGGTTGCTGCTCGCTAACGCGACCAATTTGTTCGCCAGCACGTCTGTCGCGCCGGTATATTTAAGCGTCCCTGCCTGGGCAAAAAGCAAAAGGAAAAAAAGCAGGGTCCACCATTCCACGTCCTGCTCAATGTGCTTGCGCGCCCTGTGCTTCTTCCATATCATTATACCACCGCTTGCAATGAGCGGCATAGCAAACAGAACGCTGTTGGGCGGCAGGTTTAAAAATAACTCCAAGCGATGGTGCAGGGAAATAAAAAACAGCGTGGTCCCGAAAACCGCCAGGCTTATCTTTAAGTCTTTATTAAAGGGGGTTTGAGGCAGCTTCTTTATCTTCTCGCCGTCCCCCTTCTCTTTTATGCGGCTGTCCAAGTGTTTTATAGATTTCCTATACCAGATGGTCACTGTAAATATGGTTACAAATAAACAAACCATTGCAAGGGGAAACGCCTTCATGATAAAATCTTCGAAGGTCAGGCCGGACTTTGACGCTATCAGTATCCCTATGGGATTCCCCAATACCGTGGCCGCGCTTCCTATGTTGGTTGCCAATACCGAGATAATAACATAGGGCGTCGACTCAACTTTATAATAATCACATATCTCAAAAATTGCCGCCACTATGAATATTATCGAAGTTACCTCATCTATGGCGCACGCGAGAAGCGCCGATGAAACGCATAAGATGAACACAAATTTTTTCCCCGTGAATCCTTTTATACGTATCATCTGTGAGACAAGCCAGGAGAAAAAACCCGTCTCCTTTAAAAGCCCGACAAGAACCATCATACCTACAAGAAAGAGTATTACATCCAGAGAGGAAAATTCCACGATATGAGGCATATCTATGGTTTTGGTCAGTAAAAGTATCGATGTGCCCAGGAACGCAAAACTTAGTCGGAAATCCCAGAAAAAAAGCGTCCCTAGCATAGAGGCGGAAAAGATCGATACGGACATTGCCTGGGTATAATTCAAACACGTATACCTGGTCAGAAAACCCAACCCTACTGATATCGCAATAAGAAGTATGAATTTTTTTATCATTTTTGCTATACCCCTTTCTTTATGACTGCTGACGAAATAAATCCCATATTGTACCTCCTCTAGTTAGCTCTTGCGCATAGAGTAGAACTTTTCCCGAGAACGTGAAACGGGCATTTCCTTCACCAGCTTAAAACCCCAATGTTCGTATTTTCGAACATTCTCCATACTCTGCGTTATCAGGGTGCAGGGGAGGCCTTCGCTCTCGGCTCTGGTCAGCATGGGCCTGATCAATTGCGAGGAGTACCCCTGGTTTCTGAACTGCGGACGCACGGCCACTAGGTGCAGGTACCACTGCGGCTCCCGGCCAAGGTGCGCGGTTAGCGCGGCGATGGTCTCGTCCACTGCCCGCATCTTTTCCATGGTTTTGTGGTTTACGAAATCTTGCGCGGTGAAGGGGTCCGTATCCACATCTCCCGAGTGGTCCATTCCCGGGGGGAACCAGATGCTCACTGCTTCTAGGGCAGGGGATATCCCGTGCCTTACGGCCTTGGGGGAACAAGAGATCACGAGGGAACGGAAAAACCGCCTCTTCAGGACCAGGTGATCCGGCTCGTCCTGAAACATAAAGTTTCCGATGGGATCATTATTAGCGATGAACGCCTCTGCGGATGTGTCGGCCATCTCATTGATCCGGCTCAACGACACTTCATACAACATTATCATCTGTCCTTATTTTCATTTTATGTAAAACAACAGCGTGCCTGGCCCCATCAAAGGCGGGGCGGCCAATCGCGCCCGGGCCGGATCGAACGGCCAGCCCACTGGTTCGAAGCCAGTTACTCTATCCAATTGAGCTACGGGCGCAAATTCTATACGCAGAATGAAACATTTTTGTAAAAATACCGGGTTTACCGCTGCCTATTTTCCTGCTGTTGATCTTTACGACGGGCATTACTTCCATAAGCGAGTTTGTCAGGAAAACTTCGTCAGCGCTATAAAGCTGTTCCGGCAAGATCGAAACCTGCTTAGGTTTAAGCCCGATGGGCCAAGCGATCTTCAGGATGGTACTGCGCGTTATGCCCGGCAGGATCCCGTCTTTAACCGGCGGCGTTATCAGGTATTTTCCTTTAACCATGAATATATTGCTTATAGCCGCTTCGGCAATACGGCCTTCTGAATTTAAAAGCAGCGCGTCATCAAATCCGGCTGTTTTAGCAGACATCCTTGACAGGATATAATTCAAAAAACTTGTAGATTTTATTCCGGATAGAGGCGAATTCTCATTCTGCCGTATTTTTGTTATTTTGAGGCTTACGCCTTTCTGATACATTTTTTTTGGATACGGCGTAAAGGGGTTCACTGCGATAATAACAGTCGAGCGCTTAAGACTTATAGCTGCAAAACCGATCCTGCCTTCGCCTCTTGTTGCTGTTACGCGCACATAGGCATCAGCAAGCCGGTTTATTTTTATCAACCTGCTTATTTGTTTTTTTAAAAGAGTTTTCGAGTAAGGAATTTTTATGCCTATGCGCTTAAGGGATCCGTACAATCTGTCAAGATGCTCATCTATTTTAAACACGCTGCTGCCATAGCCCCTCATTGTTTCAAATACTCCGTCTCCATAAAGGAAACCGCGGTCAAAAATTGAAACCTTGGCAGTGTTTGCGTCTATGATCTTACTGTTTAACCAGACTTTCATAACCGCATCCTGAGGGTGTCAGACACCTTTTCAATTGGGGTGTCAGACACCGCATCAATAAGCGCCTTTACCTTGTCCAGCGTCTCCTGATATTCCGCCTCCGGGTCTGAATCCGCAACAATGCCGCCGCCTGCGTGAAAATACAATTTACCCAGCCCCTGCATGCAGGGGCTGGGTTTATTTTCTTTTGCCAGGAACGTACGTATAACAATGCTTGTGTCCATGTTGCCGTTAAATCCGATGTAACCTATCGCGCCGGTATAGATAGAACGTTTTGTAGGCTCAAGTTCATCTATTATTTCCATGGACCGTATCTTCGGCGCGCCGGTTATTGAGCCGCCCGGAAAACAATTGAGCAGGCAATCCACGCAATCGGCGTCTTTTTTTAACTCGCCGCTTACGGTTGATACCAAATGATACACTGTAGCATATTTTTCCAGGGCCATTGATTCAGGCCATTTTACCGAGCCGTATTCGCATACCCTGCCAAGATCGTTTCTCTCCAGGTCCACGATCATGACATGCTCTGCCCTGTCTTTCGGGCTATTGATTAACTCCGCTTCCAACCGCTTATCCACCCTTGGGGTGGAGTTTCTTGGTCTTGTGCCTTTTATAGGCCGCGTCTCTACGTATCTGCTTTTTGCCTCCACTTTCAAAAATCGTTCCGGTGACGCGCTGATGATCTTTGCTTCTCCGAAATCCAGGTATGAGGCAAACGGCGCGGGATTTATTTTGCGAAGTCTTTTGTAGAGCTCGAACGCCGGCATTGTCAAATCCGCTGTAAACCGCTGCGACAGATTGACCTGATAGATATCGCCCTGGCGTATGTACTCTTTCGCCTTTTTTATTGCGCCAAGATATGACTCTTTGAGGAAATTAGATTCAACAACAACACTCCCTGTAATTTGGTATTGGTCATTGGCCACCGCCGAATGGCGGGGTGCCGCCATAGGTGGCAAAATTGGAAATTGGTAATTAACGCAGTATGTTTTATTTGCAAGATGGTCAACTGCAACAATTTTATCATAAAACCCAAGATAACAATCCGGGATACCTATATCATCTATCGCGGTTGACGGCAGTTTTTCTATGAAATGGCATAGGTCATACGAAAAATATCCCACCGCCCCGCCCAAAAACGGGATCTCATCATGATAAAAATCGCTTTTATACTTTTTAAGCAGTTCTTTTAAAACTAAAAACGGATTTCCGATAAATCTGTTAGTTTTCCCGTTTTCAATAATCTCGATCAGCCTGCCCTTGGTTTTTAAGATCAAAAACGGCTTGGCGCCCATGAACGAGAACCTGCCAAGTTTTTGCGGGTCAATCCCGAATGTAGAAACTTCTTTAGAAGTTCTTCGGGATCCCGAAGACTGGCTTCTCTGAGAAGCTTCATTCGGGATAGCGCTGTCCAGGAAAAAACAATGCGGTTTTTGACTGAAATATTTTTCAAATAGCGCAAGCGGCGAATGGATAGTGTTGATCTCTTTTATTTCCATAGAAGTGTTATACGCTGATTATATTATATAATTTAAAAACAGCTTGCTCAAGGAAAATGATGGCAGGTTTAAATAGAAACCTGGGATTGGGTTGAAGGCCTAAAACCGCCCAGAATGGGGGCAGCCGGCAACAGTCCTTTCTGCGGCGGCGCCAATTTTGCGGTATGAGCCAATTTTCCCAGGATATTGTCTTTTTGAACCGTTAATAATTCGACCATACGCGGGCGTTGGTCCCCCTGCGCCCTGTCTTTTGCTGCGCGGCGTATCTTAGTAATTGCATCTCTTATAAACGGGTCATTAAATATTGCAGGATCCAGTGCCATGATAAGATCTGCTACAATAAATGCATTCTGCGGTCCGATGCCTTTATATAAAGCTGTAAGTATGGGCTTAACAGCCGGCGGCTGGCTTACAACTGCCGGCGCTTCTTTTGCAGTACGGCTTTTTTTCGTAAACGGCACGGTGCGGGTGCTCTCTTCTAATGAAACCGCGCGCAAAACCCCTGTTTTCAGCGGAATTAATTTTTCGCTGCGGCACGTAAAAATAAAAAAAGACCCTATTGTCGTGAAGGCGATTATCACACAATACAGCCTTTTAGCTTTCATCCTACTGAAAGCTTACCTTATTACATTATGATTGTCAAATTACACGAGGCCGAGAGCCTGTTTTATAGCAGCCTTGTCAAACCCGACTATGACCTGTCCGTCTATTTCAAGCTGCGGCACACCCATCTGGCCGGATTTATTTATCATTTCCTGGGCTGCTTGCTCATTAGCAGATACGTCTATATCGACAAATTCAATATTATTCTGTTTTAAGAAATCTTTGGCCATTCTGCAGTACGGGCAGGTAGGCGTGCTGTATACCTTCACGCTCTTTGCCATCTTGGTCCTTCCGGTTAAATCAATTTTTTGCCGAATTCAGCTGCGCGTTTTAATAATGCTTCATCCTTAAGCGCTGCATCTTTAATTTCAAGCCCTTCGGCTAAAAATTCCCCCCTGTACTCTGCATCCAGCGTCCTGATAAATGCCTTAAAAATACTGATACTTCCTGTAAACATATCTTTTACGCCGGAACTGGCGCAGGTCAATATGGCGACGCCGATCTTCGGTTTTACGGCGTTGGATTTTCCCAAGACGTATTTCCTGGCCCATAAGGCGTTACACCTGTCGATAAGGCACTTTATCTGGCAGGAAGGCCCTTTAAAATATACAGGGCTTGCGATCAGCAGGCAGTCGGCCCCAAGCAGCTCTTTATATACCTGCTGCATGTCGTCCTTGATCGCGCACTCGCCTGTTTTTCTGCAGGAAAAACAGCCGTCGCACGGCGCGATGTTCAGCTCGGAAGCCGCTATCTTTTTTATTTCGGCGTTTTTTATACCGGAGGCCGCTTTGTCAAGCAGGGTCTCGCTGTTTGCGCCCCTGCGCGGGCTTCCCAGGATCGCCAGGACTTTTATCATTTGTTTATCCGTATCTCGCTCGTCTTATATCCTACCACAAATATATCTTCATGGCCAAGTTCAACTTTATCGTATATCCTGCCGGTGGAATCGATAAAACATGAAAATCCCGTATTAGCCGCGCGCACAACAGGGATCCTGTTCTCAATGGCCCTGAAGACCGATGCCTGCGCGTGCTGATACGGCGCGCTTGTGCGCATGAACCATGCGTCATTTGTAATATTTACCATAAAATCCGCGCCGTCCTTTTTAAACCTGCGGACCAGTTTCGGGAAGATATCCTCAAAACAGATCAGCGCACCGAACCTATACTTTGAATTAGGGACCTTAAATATCGTGAATTCTTTGCCGGCTGTAAAATCCCCTATCGGCACGCCTATCGCGCTCCTTAAGAACGGAAACCTGTGTTCAAGCGGGATATATTCCCCGAACGGCACAAGGTGCAGCTTATCATACTGTGTAAGGACCTGCCCTTCTTCGGAAATTAATATCGCAGAATTGTAATAGTTGGATGTCCTGGCCGTATAAGCGCATAGGCAAGCAGTTCGGGCTCCTCGTCTATAACACCGGGTATTGCGGTCTCGGGCCAGATTATCAGGTCCGGCTTATCGTTTGCAGCTTCTTTTGTAAGGGTAGAATACCGTGCGAGTATTGACTCCTTAAATTTTTTATCCCATTTCTGGTGCTGCGGGATACTGCCTTGCAGGATGGATATTTTCACGGTTGATTTATTAGCGGGATCGTTGATCTGGTTTAGCCTGTAATGGCCGTACAGGAATGCGATGCAAAGGCACGCTGCAGCGGTGGGAATAACCGTGGCAAATCTGCGCCTCATAACTCGGTATATCGCCAGGTTTGTTGCTATTACCAGAAAAGAAATGCCCCAGACGGTTATAAGGTCGGCAATCTGGATCATGCGGATGTTGAGATACTGCGAATATCCCAACAGCGCCCACGGGAACCCGGAAAAGGCGTATGAACGCAAAAATTCGAGCGCTACCCAGCCAACCACAGCGGTTAAAGGCCGCAGCCTGAACAAAAGCCCGAAGATGCCGAAATAAACCGAAAGATACAGGACCAGGAGGACAAATCCGGGAAGCGATACGTAGATAAGCCAATAAATAGTGCCGCACCAGAAAATCAGGCCCGCAAAATAGGCCAGAAGGAACATCTCGTGCCTGGGCCTGTCTTCAAGGGCGAAAAAAAACGGTATAAAAGCAAACCACGCCAAAAACTCAAGATTAAAACTCGGGAATGAAAGGATAAGAAGGACTGCCGAAAGCAGGCACAACAATAATGCCGCTCCGACGGATAGTTTTACGTCCCGTGGCATTTTTTGTACTTTTTCCCGCTCCCGCACGGACAAGGGTCATTCCTCCCGACTTTGGGGGCCTCTCTCTTGTATGGCTCTATCTTTTCTTCGCCGGGGTAAGGTTGTTCCTCAACGGCGTAATTTCTATACCTTTAAAGCTTTCTTTCTCTTCGTGCATATACTGCTTGCTGAGCGTCTCGAAAACGCCTGCCTTGCGCTTTTCCTCTTCCACAGTCTGTACCTTGAACAAGAACTCAAGCGCCTCTTCCTTTATCCCGTCTATCATATCCATGAACATGTCATAGCCTTCGTGCTGGTATTCCACAAGCGGGTCTTTCTGGCCGTATGCCCGCAGGCCGATGCCGTCTCTCAGGTTATCCATGCTGTACAGGTGGTCCTTCCACCTGGTGTCTATCACATGCAAGAGGATCACCTTCTCGAGTTCGCGCATGGCCTCGGCGCCTATTATTTTTTCCTTGGCGTCGTATACGCTCTTGATCCTTTCCAACACGGCATCATGTATGTCGTCAACAGGCATCTCTTCCAGCTTCAGGCTCGATACATTTATCAGGAATTTGGTCTTGAGCCAGTTTTGAAGGCCCGCATAATCCCACTCATCAGGCCTGGCGTTTTTATTAATATATGTATCAAGGCCAAAATCTATGACCTCCTCTATGATGCCGTCCAGATAATCCTTCAGATTTTCGCTGTAAAGGATCTTTCTTCGTTCCGCATATACCACTTCCCTCTGTTTGTTCATGACATTGTCATAGTCAAGGAGGTGTTTTCGTATTTCAAAATTATGTTCTTCCACTCTTTTTTGGGCCGTCGCGATCGCGCGCGTGACCAGCGGGTGCTGTATATCCTGGCCCTCCTCCATGCCAAGCCGCGTCATTATCCCGGCTATCCTGTCAGAGCCGAATACCCTCATAAGATCGTCTTCAAGCGAAAGATAGAACCTGCTTGAGCCGGGATCACCCTGCCTGCCCGAACGGCCGCGCAGCTGGTTGTCGATTCTTCTTGCCTCATGCCTTTCCGTACCAAGGACATGCAGGCCGCCCAGTTCCACGACCTTTCTGTGCTCTTCTTCGACCTTCTGTTTCACCTCCTGCATGATGTTCTTTTCTCCCTCCGGAGACAGGTCTTTGCCGCTTGCCTTTAATTTAGCGATGAGGTCTTTTGCCATAAAATCCGGATTGCCGCCCAACAGGATATCGGTGCCTCTTCCTGCCATGTTCGTCGCTACAGTAACAGCGCCCAAATGGCCTGCCTGGGCGATTATGTGCGCTTCCATTTCATGGTATTTGGCGTTCAGGACAGTGTGCATGATATTGCGCTGCTTAAGGAACCTGCTTAATCTCTCGTTCTTCTCTATGGAAACCGTGCCCACAAGAACAGGCCTTCCTTTTTTATACAGCGCTTCTATTTCGTCGCATACCGCTTTAAATTTTTCTTTTTCGGTCTTGTAGATAACGTCCGGATGGTTTGTCCTTATAAGCGATTTATTCGTGGGTATAACAACAACGCCGAGAGTGTATATCTTTTCAAACTCAACAGCCTCTGTTTCCGCGGTACCGGTCATGCCCGCGAGCTTTCTGTACATCTTGAAATAATTCTGCAGCGTAATTGTGGCAAGGGTCTGGTTTTCGCGCTCTATGCGTACATTTTCTTTGGCTTCAACCGCCTGATGCAGCCCGTCTGACCAGCGGCGGCCGGGCATGAGCCTGCCGGTAAACTCATCCACTATGATCACTTCGCCGTCCTTTATAATGTAATCAACATCCTTTTTAAACAAAACGTGCGCGCGCAGGGCCTGATTCACATGGTGCTTGTACTGCATGGACTCTATGGAATGCATATCCGTTATGCCGAGTATCCCTATCACCTTTGCCTCGCCCTCGTCGGTAAGATACGCGTTCCGCGCCTTTTCGTCGATTATGTAATCGCCTGTCTCGGTCTTGTCGGCCTCATTGCGGCTGCCTTTTACAAGGCGCGGTATGACCTTGTCTATTTTGTAATACAGCTCTGTTGATTCCTCTGCAGGGCCCGAGATGATGAGAGGCGTGCGCGCCTCATCAACAAGAATGGAATCCACTTCGTCCACGATGGCGAAATTATGGCCGCGCTGGACCATCTGTTCCTTGTGCGTGACCATGTTATCGCGCAGGTAATCAAAACCGAATTCATTGTTTGTGCCGTAGGTGATGTCGCAGCCATACGCGCGTTGTCTTTCCTGCGGGCTCATGTCATGCTGCAAAACCCCGACCGTAAGCCCAAGGCCTTCATAGATCGGCCCCATCCATTCCCTATCACGGTTTGCAAGGTAATCGTTCACCGTAATGATGTGCACGCCTTTGGACAATAGCGCGTTCAAATACGCTGCAAGGGTCGCGACCAGCGTCTTGCCTTCGCCCGTTGCCATTTCCGCGATCTTACCCTGATGCAGCGCCAACCCGCCTACCAGCTGCGAGTTAAAATGCCTCATATTCACGAACCGCTTGCCTGCCTCCCTTACTACTGCAAACGCCTCAGGCAGGATCTCACCAAGGGCCTCCTGTTCCCTTTTCTTCAGGTCCTTCTCGAATTGTTCTTTTTCGATCTGATCTTCAAATTGCGGATTAACGATTTCAAACTCTTTTAATTTTTCTTTAAGCCGCAGTCTGAATTCATCCGTCTTGGCGCGCAGGGCGTCTCCGCTTAATTTGGAAACCTGCGGCTCGAACTCATTCACCTTATCCACAACGGGCCACGCTTTTTTTATATAGCGTTCGTTTTGTGTCCCGAAAACGTGCTTTAATATAAGATTTATCATTTGGATTGCGCCTGCTCTCTCAGGAACGCCTCGATAAACTCGTCTATCTTGCCTTCAAGCACGGCAGAGGCATTTGACGTTTCATGATCCGTCCTGTGGTCCTTCACCATTGAATACGGGTGCAGCACGTATGAGCGGATCTGGCTGCCCCACTCTATCTTTTGTTTCTGGCTGTGCTGTTTTGCAAGTTCTTCT
>JAPLLL010000022.1:1362-4583 GCA_026387595.1 Candidatus Omnitrophota bacterium | reverse complement strand
GCTTAAACGTCTGGACCTTCCGTCCGGAGTGGATGTAGAGATAAAATAAAATGGCCCCTCGCTTCGCTCGGGGTCATGGCAAATAAGTGAAATGAGTTAACCATGATAGGACTATTAGGAAAAAAAATCGGGATGACGCAGCTTTTCAAGGAAAACGGCAGGCTTGTGCCTGTTACCGTGATCCAGGCAGGCCCGTGCAGCGTGCTTCAGGTAAAGACCAAACAGTCTGACGGGTATGAAGCGATCCAGATCGGGTTTGACGACAAGCGTGAATCGCTTGTGAATTCGCCGGACTCGGGCAGGTTCAAAAAGGCAGGCATAAAGCCCAAGCGTTTCGTTAAAGAGCTGCGCGTAAAGGATGTTGTCGCGTATAAGGTAGGCCAGGACGTAAAGGTGGATGTATTCGCAGCCGGAGATTATGTCGATATCAGCGGCACGTCCATAGGCCGCGGGTTCCAGGGCGGTGTGAAAAGATGGGGCTGGAAAGGCGGAGACGACGGCCACGGTTCCATGTTCCACAGGGCGCCGGGCTCTATACAATCAGGCCCGAGGCTCACGCACGTCACAAGGGGCAAGCATATGCCCGGCCACATGGGCAACCGCACCATTACCATTACGGACTTGGAGGTCATTAAGGTTGACCCGGAAAAAAATCTGTTAGTCGTAAAAGGCGCGATACCCGGAGCGAAAAACAGCTACATTGTAATAAAAGAGTCGGGCAAATTCCCGAAGGGAAGCGAAAAAGCAAAGAGACGGCTGCATCCGCTGCCGCCTCCGAAGAGAAAGAAGGAAGGCGCCTGGAAGAAAGAGGCGGGATTAAAGAAAGCGGCAGCCGCAAAGCCGGCCGGGAAGAAATAGGCAATGGTAAAGAAAACAGCAGAAAAGAAAGTAAAAAGCGAAAAGACCGGCAGGCCGGTAAATAAAGCGGTCCTGTATCAGGTGGTCAAGATGTACCAGGCCAATTTAAGGCAGGGCAACTCTTCCACCAAGACAAGGGCGGCTGTATCAGGCGGCGGAAGAAAACCCTGGAAACAGAAAGGCACAGGCCGCGCAAGGGCAGGCAGTATCCGTTCCCCGCTGTGGAAAGGCGGCGGCACGATATTCGGGCCGCATCCGCGCGATTATTCATACACAGTGCCGCAAAAGATGCGCACCGAGGCCTTACGGTCCAGCCTGAATTCAAAATATAACACAGATGCCGTTACGGTGGTGGAAAGCCTTGTGGTCGAGAAACCGAAAACAAAAGAATTCATTAAACTGCTTTTAGGGCTCAAGATCGACAGTGAAAAAAAGACCCTATTCGTAGTGGACAAGATAGATGAGAACCTGCGCCGCGCCTCAAGGAACATCAAGCAGGCCGGCCTGAGGCGGGCAGCCGATCTGAACGCCCTGGACGTGCTGAATTTCGAAAAGCTTGTCGTTACAAAGCCGGCGCTCGCAGTGCTTAATGAAAAATTAGCGGGAGTAAAAAAATAAGATGAATTCGCCGTATGATGTCATAAAAAGTATGCTTAGGACCGAAAAGGCGACCGCTGCCATGCCCGACAATAAGTATCTTTTCTGGGTGGACAAGCGCGCAAACAAGGTCCAGATCAGGAAGGCCGTAGAGGACATCTATAAGGTAAAAGTGGATTTTGTAAATACAAGCATACAGCACGGCAAACTACGGCGCATGCGCCAGGTGCAGGGTATATCTCCTGACTGGAAAAAGGCGCTGGTAACGCTTAAAGAAGGCTCCAAGATAGAGGTAACCTGATTCCCGCACCTTATGTAAGGTGTGGGAATCATAATAAATAGAGAGGGTGCGGGATGGGAATAAGACGCTATAAACCTACATCGCCGGGATTAAGACACAGAACGGGCTATACGTTTGACGAGATAACCAAGTCAAAACCCGAAGAATCCCTTATAATACCAAGGAAGAGAACGGGCGGCAGGAACGCATTCGGCCGTATCACGACGCGCCACATAGGCGGCGGCCACAAGCAGATGATACGGATCGTGGATTTCAAGCGTAACAAACTGGATATCCCCGCCAAGGTCATCGCTGTTGAATATGACCCGAACCGCTCAGCAAGGCTAGCGCTCCTGGAATACCAGGACGGAGAGCGGCGCTACATCATATGCCCTGACGGGCTTACGGTGAACGCAGATGTAATGGCAGGCGTGAACGCAGAGATAAAACCGGGCAATGCGCTTCCGATATCAAGCATACCGCTCGGCACGCCGATCTATAATATCGAGCTGAGACCCGGCAAAGGCGGCCAGCTTGTGCGCTCAGCAGGCACCATGGCGGTCAAGGCGAGATCAGGCTCGTGAAGGTTGATTGTTACGCCACTGTGGGCCAAGTCGGGAACATTGAGCATGACACGATGTCCATCGGTAAGGCCGGCCGTTCGCGGTGGATGGGCATACGGCCCTCGGTCAGGGGCGTTGCGATGAACCCTGTTGACCATCCGATGGGCGGCGGAGAAGGAAAATCAAGCGGCGGAAGACATCCGACTACGCCCTGGGGCAAAAAGACAAAGGGTTTAAAGACAAGAAAGAGCAAGAATTCAGATAGATATATCGTAAAACGGAGAAGATAATAATATGTCGAGATCTACGGCAAAGGGCCCGTATGTTGAAGAGAAGCTGCTGATCAAGGTCCAGAAGATGGCCAAGGCAGGGGACAAGAAACCCATTAAGACCTGGTCCAGGAGATCCACAGTGCTTCCGGATTTTGTCGGCTATACCATGCTGATCCATAACGGCAAAAAGTTCATCCCGGTTTTTATAACCGAGAATATGGTGGGTCACAAGCTGGGTGAATTCTCGCCGACCAGGTTCTTCAGGAAACACGGCGCCCACACAGAAGTTTCCCAGGAGCTTACATAATGGTTTCAAAGGCGATCGTAAGATACGTGCGGCTTTCCCCGCGCAAGACCAGGCTGGTAGCGGATATGGTAAGGGGCAAGAATATCGGCGAGGCGCTGGCGATATTGGCAAACCTGCACAAGCGCGCCTCGATGTATGTAAACGAGGTCCTTAAGTCAGCGATAGCTAATGCCAAACGTTTTCCGGAGATCGAAACAAGCGCGCTTTATATTTCAAAGATAACAGTGGACGGCGGGCCGATGTTCAAGCGCTACAGGGCGGGGTCAATGGGCCGCGCAATACCGATAGCGCACAGGACCAGCCACATAGCGGTTGAACTTGATGTGAAACAAAAGAAGTCGCCG
>JAPLLL010000022.1:0-1287 GCA_026387595.1 Candidatus Omnitrophota bacterium | reverse complement strand
AGCAGCCATCGGTAAAAGAAGCAAAAAAACCAGTAGGCAAGATCACCGGCGCCATAAAAAAACTGGCAGGAACAAAAAAGCCGGCAGAGGCAAAAAAGCCCGCGATAAAGAAAGCGGCAGGGGCGAAAGGTAAATAATGGGACAAAAGGTTCATCCATACAGTTTTAGGCTCGGTATTATAAAGGAATGGAAGGCGCAGTGGTTTGCGGACAAAAAGACGTATCCGGACCTGCTGCTTGAGGATATAAAGATACGTAAATATATAAAGAAGACGCTGGCGCAGGCGGCCATTTCCACCATCGATATCGCGCGCGCGACGAAAAGGGTAAGGATAAAGATCCACACAGCAAGGCCGGGCGTTATTATAGGAAGGCGCGGGGCCGAGATAGACAAATTAAAAGAAGACCTCCAGGCAATGACGCAGAAGGAGATCTTGATAGATATCGCGGAAATAAAAAATGCGAACCTTGATTCGCAGCTTGTAGCCGAGAACATAGCGTTCCAGCTTGAAAAAAGGATCCATTTCAGAAGGGTCATGAAAAAGGCGGTGCAGACCGCGATGACCGTAGGCGCGGGCGGCATAAAGATCAGGTGCTCGGGCCGGCTGGGCGGGGCGGAAATAGCCAGGACCGAAAGTTACAAAGAGGGCAAGGTGCCGCTTCACACGCTCAGGGCGGATATTGATTACGGTTTCGCGGAGGCGTTCACTACATACGGCCTTATCGGTATCAAGGTCTGGATCTACAAAGGCGAGATAATACGAAAGCCCAAGGCGCCCAAGGCGCCAAAAGAGGAAAAAAAAGATGCCGTTAATGCCTAAAAGGGTCAAATACAGAAAGGTCCAGCGCGGCAGAAGAAGAGGCGTGGCCACGCGCGGCTGCGGCCTTAATTTCGGCGAATACGGCCTTATGTGCCTTGAAAACGGCTGGCTCAAGAATACCCAGATAGAGGCGGGCAGAGTCGCGATCATGAGGCACTTAAAGGGCGGGGGTAAGGTCTGGGTAAGGGTTTTCCCGGACAAATCCGTTTCAAAGAAGCCCGCCGAAACAAGGATGGGTAAAGGCAAGGGCGCGCCCACGTTCTGGGTTTGCGTGATCAGACGCGGCAAGATCATGTTCGAGATAGAAGGCGTGCCCATGGAACTGGCGCGGGAGGCGCTAAGGCTCGCCGCCACGAAAATGGGATTCAGGTGCAAGTTCATCACAAGGGGAGCGTTTTAGTAAACCTATGGGAACCACCACAAAGATAGTCGACCTGCGCAACCTGAGCGCCGAAGAACTTGCGCAG
>JAPLLL010000147.1 GCA_026387595.1 Candidatus Omnitrophota bacterium | reverse complement strand
GGTCGGACATAACGGATTACCTGATGAACCAAAAGGACAGGGCCCTTGCGTCCACTACGCTCTCAAGGAACCTTGTTGCTATAAAGATGCTTTTCAGGTACCTTACAAGGGAAAGATTTATAAAGGATGACGCTGCCAACCTCATCGAATCGCCCAAGACCTGGAAGAAGCTGCCTGACGCCCTTTCCGTGGAAGAGGTAGAAACGCTGTTGGATGCGCCGGATACAAATGAATGGCAGGGTCTGCGCGACAAGGCATTTTTGGAGGCGTTGTATGCAACAGGCATGCGGGTGTCGGAAGCGGCAACGCTTCGCATATCAGACTTAAATATGGACGTAGGATTTATAAAATGCACGGGCAAGGGCCAGAAAGAAAGGATAGTGCCGCTGGGCGGCAAGGCCAGGACGGCGATAAAACGTTATATGGAAAAGGCCAGGCCCCAGCTCGTAAAAAAGAATCCGCAGGAGCCGCTTCTTTTCGTGAACAGGTTCGGTAGGTCGATCTCGCGGCAATCCCTGTGGAACATCGTGAAGGTCTGCGCGCTGAAAGCCAAGATAAAAAAACGGCTTACCCCGCACGTCCTCAGGCATTCCTTTGCTACGCATCTCCTGGAAAGAGGCGCGGACCTGAGGATCGTCCAGGAACTGCTTGGGCATACGAATATCTCTACAACCCAGATATATACGCATATCAGCAAGGACAGGCTCAAGGCAATTCATCAAAAGTTTCATCCGAGGCCGTAAACAGTGTAAAGTGTGATGTGTAAAGTGTAAGGTCAAAAAGATGACAGATGTTAATGTATCTAAAAAACTAAGAACGCTGCTACCTAAACAGATGCTACGGCTTATCGGGCTTATAGCTGAGCTTGCGCGACAGAATTCGTGCGATGTCTTTCTGGTGGGCGGGATCGTGCGGGATATTTTGCTGGGTGTTGAAAATTATGACCTTGATTTTGCTATTGAAGGCGATGCGCTACAGCTCGCGCGAGCGCTTGCGAAAAACACGGGCGGATCCTGCATTGTGCATAAAATGTTCGGTACTGCCACGGTAACTATGCCTGATTCCATAAAAGTGGACTTTGCGACTGCGCGAAGAGAGCGCTATGAAAAACCGGCGTCATTGCCGACCGTGGAATTCAGCACAATAAAGAACGACCTGTCCAGGCGGGATTTTACGATAAACGCGATGGCAATAGCTATCTCAGATCTGAATTTTGGACAATTGATAGATTTCTTTGGGGGGCAGGACGATCTTTTGAACAAAAAGATAAGGGTCCTGCATGATGCGAGTTTCATCGATGACCCAACGAGGATACTAAGAGCGGTGAAATTTGAGCAGCGGCTAAATTTTAAAATTGAATCTTCCACACACAGACTATTGAAAGAGGCGGTTCAGATGCATTTGCTTGAAAAGGTAGGGAGGTGGCGGTTAAATAAGGAAGTCGCCCTGATATTAAAAGAAAAAAATTCTAGAAAGATTTTCAAACGCATGGAGAAACTCGGGATATGGCCTCAGACAGATCTGAAAAAGTAGCGGCTACGCTGAAGAAAACCGTAAGCGAGATAATACAAAACGAGCTTAAGGACCCGCGGATAGGTTTTATTACCGTGACGGAGGTAAAGGTTTCCAAGGACCTGCGCCACGTAAAGATATTTTTCACCGCGCTTGGGACTGAAAAAGAAAAGAAGAGCGCCCAGATAGGCCTGAGGCAGGCCACGGGCTTTGTGCGCAGGCTCATAGCGGACCGGGTAAATTTCAGGTTCGTGCCCACGATAGTGTTCGTGTATGACGAAACCTATGAATACGGCATGCATATAAACGAACTTTTGGACAGGATAAAGAAAGAAGAGGAAAAACGGAATGAACAAAATCGCCAAGATAACCAGGGCACTTAAAAAATACGATAATTTTCTTATCACGTCCCACATAAACCTGGAGGGCGATTCCATAGGAAGCCAGCTTGCAGTGGCTTCGCTGCTTAAGGCCCTCGGAAAGAAATATATCATATTTGATAATGACCCGATACCCAGACAGTTTGAATTCCTTTTATGCGGCGAAAAAGTGAAGACCGCGCTTTCGGCAAAGGATAAATTCCGGGCAATGGTCGTTGTGGACTGCCCCGTTATAGAACGTACGGGTAAGGTCGCTAGTTGCGCAAAAAAGGCGGAGGTTGTTTTAAACATTGACCACCATATAAGCAACAGCCAGTTCGGGGATATCCGCTGGGTTGAACCGGACAGCAGTTCCTGCGGGGAAATGATATACCATCTTTTTAAAGGCCTGCGCATCCCGATAGATAAAAAGGCGGCGCTCGCGATGTATGTCGCGATAGTGACAGATACGGGATATTTTTCATATGAGAACACAACGCACATGACGCATTGGATAACGGGCGAGCTTATAAAGGCAGGTATAAAACCCCTCTGGGTCGGCCGGCACCTGAACGAAAAGAAATCGCCGAATGACCTGCGGCTTTTACAGGAGACGCTTAAAACCCTCAGGCTTCATTATAACGGCCGTGTCTCAACGCTGTACACCTCCCTGGGCACGCTGAAAAAACTGGGGCTCAGTACTTCAAGCACCGAAAATTTTGTAAATTACGGCCGTATGGTCAATACGGCGAAGATCGCGGTATTTTTCCTGGAGCGCGCGACGAAAGAGGTGCATGTAAGTTTCCGCTCCAAGGGAGAGGTGGACGTGAATAAGGTGGCATCGCTTTTTAAAGGCGGGGGCCACCCTAACGCGTCAGGCTGCCTTATCAGGGGCAGCATCGGCCAGGCAATGAAAACGGTTTTACCAAGGCTGAAGTCATTTTTATGAACGGTATATTGGTTGTAGACAAGCCCAAAGGTATCACCAGCCATGATGTGGTGGATGCAGTACGGCGCAGGTTCAGGATAAAAAAGGTCGGGCATGCGGGTACCCTGGATCCCCTCGCAACAGGGGTACTTGTGCTCCTGGTCGGCGCAGCCACTAAACTTTCAGGCAGGCTCATGTCCGAGGATAAAGAATACGAGGTTGTGATGACGCTTGGAAGGCGGACAAAGACAGGCGATGCTGACGGCGAAGTGATCCTGGAGAACGGGGATTTTTCAGGGGTTACGCCGGAGAAAGTGAAAACCGCGCTTGCCAAGTTTTCAGGGGAGATCTATCAGACGCCGCCGATGACGTCCGCTATAAAATACCAAGGTAAGAAGCTTTACGAATTGGCCAGAAAGGGCATCGAGATAAAACGCGAGCCGCGGCCGGTCACAATAAAGGGCATGGACATGCTTGAATTTAATCCTCCGGACGTAAGAATAAGGATCAAGTGTTCAAAGGGCACGTATGTGCGCGTGTTATGCGACGATGTGGGCCTTGAGCTCGGATGCGGGGCGTATGTTTCTAATATACGGCGCACCAGGTCAGGTGATTTTCCTATAAACGAAGCGGTGGAATTTGAAAAGTTGAGGACCACCACCCGGAAAGAATTGGGTTTACTGCTTAAGAATGCGGATTATTACAAATTTAAAACAACTTAACAGGCAGTTCAGAAGGCCAGTTGTCGCGATAGGCATATTTGACGGAGTACACCTCGGCCATAAAAAGATCCTGAAGGCGGTTAAAAAAGAAGCCGGGGCGAAAAAAGGCACAAGCGTTGTTTTGACGTTTAATCCCCATCCTAAAAAAGTCCTGGACCTGATTGTTGCCTGCGTGCTGGATTTTAATACCGCTTTTGCGGCACATAAGGCGCAGGATTTCGTAAAGGATATCCTTGTTAAGCGGCTCGGTGTTGACACGGTTATTATCGGGTCAGATTTCAGATTCGGCAGGAATAAAACAGGCGATATAAAACTACTCAAGGCCCTGGGCGGAAAATACGGTTTTTCCGTAAAGGGGATCCCGTTTTTTAAGGCCGGCAATGCAGCCGTAAGCAGCACGCGGATAAGAAGCGCCGTTATTAAAGGCAGGTTTAAGGAAGCCCAAAAGCTTCTGGGCAGGCCGGTTTCAATATTGGGAACGGTTGTGAAAGGTTCGGGCCGCGGCAAGTTTCTCGGATGCCCCACCGCGAACATAAAGGCGCACCATGAGGCCATACCGCCGAAAGGGATTTATGCCGTATACGTTATGTATAAAGGGAAGAAACATAAAGGCGTGTTGAATATAGGCCTGCGGCCCACATTTGAGGAGCGCGCAAATCCGGTGATCGAGGCACATATTTTCGGGTTCAGCGGAGATATTTACGGGAAGGATATCGAAGTGGTATTTATAAAGAAGCTCCGCCGGGAAAAAAGATTTTCCAAAAAGGAAGAATTAATAAAGCAAATTAAGATTGACGAGCGCAACGCGAATATGTTATTATAATAGGCCATAGGGAGGAATACTAGATGGTAGTTGCAAAAGAGAAAAAGAAAGAAGTGATGTCGCATTACCGCGCACACGACAAGGATACCGGTTCCGCAAAGGTGCAGGTTGCGCTTTTAACGGAAAGGATAAATGGTCTTACCGAACACTTTAAGTCCTACAAGAGGGACCACAGTTCGCGGCAGGGCCTTTTAAAATTAGTCGGCAAGCGCCGCAGGCTCCTGGATTATCTGAAAAGGATCGATCATCCGGGGTACCTGGACATAATCAAAAAACTTGATCTAAGAAAATAAGGAAGGCTATGACACAGCGATTTTCAATTAATATCGAAGGCAGGGAAATAGTTATTGAAACAGGAAAGATGGCCAAGCAGGCTGACGGCGCAGTGACCGTCCAGTCAGGCGGCACAGTGGTCCTTGTTTCGGCGGTATACGCCAAGGAACCGAAAGAGAGCATCATGGATATGGTCCCTCTTACGGTTGAATATCAGGAAAAGACCTACGCCGCGGGAAAGATCCCGGGCGGTTTCTTTAAAAGAGAGGGCAGGCCGTCGGAAAAAGAGATCCTGACCGCAAGGCTCATAGACAGGCCGATAAGGCCGCTTTTCCCGAAGGGATACCTGAACGAAACGCAGGTCATGTCAATCGTATTGTCGGCAGACGGCGAAAACGACCCTGATATACTTGCGCTGATCGGCGCATCAGCCGCGCTTACCATATCAGAGATACCTTTTAAAGGCCCGATAGGCGCGCTGCGTGTAGGCAGGGTTGATGACAGATTTATTCTAAACCCGACATTTGCCGAATTAAAACAATCCTCCCTGGACCTTGTGGTGGTAGGCAATAAAAAAGGCGTGGGCATGCTTGAGTGCGGCGCTTCCGAGGTTTCCGAGGACCTGGTGCTGGAAGCTATAAATTTCGGTTACAAGAACCTGCTTAAGCTTATCGAACTGCAGGAAGAGATGGCAAAGGCCTGCGGCAAGAAAAAGGCAGAACCCAAACTAAGGTCGCTCGACCCTGTCCTGGCGAAGAGAATAAAAGAAGAGGCAGGCTCAAAGATCGGCGATATTTACAAGATAGCTCAAAAGGAACAGCGCATGGAGGCGCTGGCTCTTTTATCAAAAGAGATCATGGAAAAATTCGCAGGCGGGGATGACCCGGATTTTGCAGAGACGGACGTGAAGGCAGCGCTTATAGACCTTGAGAAAGAAGTCGTGCGCAGGATTATATTGGACGGCAAAAAGCGCGTTGACGGAAGGGGCTTTGGCGAGATACGGCCGATCACCTGCGAGATAGGGCTGTTGCCGAGGACGCATGGCTCAGGCCTTTTTACAAGGGGCCAGACGCAGAGCCTGTCCGTTACTACGCTCGGCACAAGCGCTGACGAGCAGACCATAGATGCCCTTGAGGGCGAGGAATCCAAAAGTTTTATGCTGCATTATAATTTTCCGCCATTCAGCGTGGGCGAGGTAAAACCTGTGCGCGGGCCCGGCAGGAGAGAAATAGGCCACGGCGCGCTTGCGGAAAGGGCGCTTAAGCCGGTAATGCCTTCCAAAGAAGAATTCCCTTATACGGTCCGCGTTGTATCGGATATCCTTGAATCAAACGGGTCTTCCAGCATGGCGACCGTGTGCGCAGCTACGCTGTCCCTGATGGACGCGGGCGTTCCGATAAAGGCGCCGGTCAGCGGCGTGGCAATAGGCCTTGTGAAAGAGGCCGATAAGCACGTCCTCCTTATGGATATCGGCGGGATAGAGGACCATTTCGGCGATATGGATTTCAAGGTCGCCGGCACCAAAAAAGGCGTTACCGCGATCCAGCTCGACCTTAAGACCGATTCAATAGGAATGGATATAGTGAAAGAGGTGCTTAAAGACGCGCATGGCGCAAGGCTGACAGTGCTTGACAAGATGCTGACC
>JAPLLL010000028.1:5605-8341 GCA_026387595.1 Candidatus Omnitrophota bacterium | reverse complement strand
AGCAAGACCACTACCGCATACGGGAAAGTGGCCTGGAGCAGGAAGATCGAGATAACCGGGACCAAAAAGACCAGTTTTTACGAAACTGGGGTTGAGTTTACAAGGGTCGATCCGCTTATCTTAGGCAGGATATTCAAGTATTTTGAGGAGCACAAAAAATAGCATGGAACCGGTCGTACTTGTAGATCTTTTTGACATATCCAAGCACCTTATCGCAAAAAAGGACACTGTTGTTGATTTTAAAATGGTGCATCGCCTTATGGAGCACGGCAGGCACCTTAAAAAAACAACGGTTCCCTTCGGAGAAACGACGCTATTCAAGGATTTCAAAAATATCTTTAATGAAGAAAAGTATTTTACGATCTTTACGCCGTACCGCATAAACGATGAGATCTTAGGCCTGGCCAGGGGCGCGGAACTTACAAAAGAGGTTTTTGAAGAGCTGTATAATATCAAAGAACATCTGCCGTATACGTTCCGGCACATGCTTTTAGTTACCGCCCTTATTGTCAAGCTAAGCATCGATATGAAGGACCGCGATTATGACCCTGTCTCAGCGGTTTTAATCGGGCTCACGCATGACCTGGGCAAGAGCCGTATACCAAAAGATGTCCTTGGCAAGGATACCCCCCTTACAAAGTCAGAGCTGGCGATCTTAAAAACGCATACCCTGCTGGGCTATCTTCTTCTCTGCTATTATCTCGGGGGAAGTTTTAATGAAGTCCTGGATGCGGCAAGGGATCATCATGAAGTCCTGGACATGACCGGGTACCCACGCGGCGTAGGCAAGATCGGTAAATATACGCGGCTTATAACCCCGATCGATATATTCGATGCCCTTATTTCGGAAAGGCCTTACCGGGGCTCGTCCTTTACCATAAGGCAGGCCCTTGATTTTCTTATCGACCAGGCTAACACGGGCCGGCTTGATAAAGAGGTTGTGTACCACCTGATAAGTTATGTAAGGAAGGAACACCCGCGCCCGGGCGAACTGCTGCCCTATGAAAAAGGGACCAAGCTTTCGCGCTCGGATACGGCCTACGGCAAGATCATACCTGACGCCTGATTTCTATTATACCCTTTCGTAAGGCTCAAACAGCCTTTTATACTCATCCAGGGCATACCTGTCAGTCATCCCGGCGATATAATCGCAAACTACAAGGTAGGTATCTTCCTTTTTGACGCGGGACTGCGTGGTGGGAGGCAGCTGTTCGGGCTTGTCAACATAGACGCGGAACAATTCGTTTATGAATCTGTACGCCTTGTTCGCCATACGGATCACCCGATAATGCTGGTAAAGATTTTTCATCAGGAATTCGCGCATCGGCTTGCGCAGTTCCTGCATGGGCTTGCTGAAGGCTATGATTTTATTCGGAAGCTTCCTGGCAGCCTTAGTGGAATCGATTTTGAATTTTTTTATGTTTTTTTCTGTCTCTGAAACGATGTCCGTGACTTGTTTATTTATTATGGACCGGACTATCTGGTAATTGGCCGTCTCGTCCGATATGCGCGGATACCGTTTTTTAATGTCCCGGCACGCGTCTTTCCAGAGCCCTACGGTCAAAAGGGCCTTTTCTTTTATAAGGCCGCTTGCTATGCCGTCGTCCAGGTCATGATTATCATAAGCGATCTCATCGGCGATATCCACCACCTGCGCCTCCAGCGTCGGCGTCAGCTTCGGCTCACAGGCGATAAAGGTCCTCGGCTGGTCAAACATGGTGGCATGCTTGATTATACCTTCACGCACCTCCCATGAAAGGTTCAAGCCCGGAAAGTCGGGATAACGCTGCTCAAGCACATCCACTACCCTTAAACCGTGCTCGTTATGGTCAAATCCGCCGTGGTCCTTCATAAGCGTACGCAAGGCGTCCTCGCCCGAATGTCCGAACGGCGTATGCCCGAGATCGTGCGCAAGCGCAATTGCTTCGGTAAGGTCTTCGTTCAACCTCAAGGCCCGCGCAATGGTCTTTGCTATCTGCGCCACTTCGATCGTGTGCGTCAGGCGGGTGCGGTAATGGTCGCCTTCATGGTTTACGAATACCTGCGTTTTATACTCGAGCCGCCTGAACGCGGTTGAATATATGATCCTGTCCTTGTCCCGCTGATAGGCCAGGCGGTATTCGTGTTCGGGCTCGCTGTGCTCCCTGCCCTTTGAATCTTTGCTCTTCTGGGCATACGGGGCCAAGAGCCTGCTCTCTTTCTCTTCCATCTCACGGCGTGTAAGCATTATATTTTTATGATCCTCGGGGTAATCTTTCCTTTTTCGATCTCCAGCATCCCGTATGAATTATAAGGCGCAAATATCTTATCGGTAGGGCTGCCCGGATTAAAAAACAATATTCCGTCTTTCACATCGGATATCGGCGTATGGGAATGCCCGAACACGATCGCGTCCACCTTTTCGTCCTTAAATTCGTTCTTGACGAGCTCAATCAAACCGAAAGGCGGCCCCCATCCGTGTATCAGGCCGATAGAAACGCCGTTTATCTTTATCAGGTCTTTCTTAGGCAGTTTGGCACCGCAGGCCCCTGTGTCCATGTTTCCGCAGACAGCCCTTGTAGGCGCGATTTTTGAAAGTTTTTCAAAGACGGATAATTCCACCATGTCTCCGGCATGCAGGATCATATCGGCGCCCGTTATTCCTTCATAGACTGCCGGGGGCAGGTCTGCAGCGTTAATCGGTATATGAGTATCGGAAAGGACCGCTATCCGCATCTTAGTTTAATATCTTGAATT
>JAPLLL010000028.1:0-5552 GCA_026387595.1 Candidatus Omnitrophota bacterium | reverse complement strand
TATAAGATTAAGCGTTTCTTTGCTCCAGATCCAGATTTTTTTCTCCTTTGCCAGAAGCATCGCGTTCGTGTCCACGCCTTCGAGGGCAATAAGGATCTTCCGCTGTGGCGCGGGGTCTGAATCCTTGAATCGTTCGATATATTCGGAAACAACCGCTTCATCCACATTTTTACGGCTGAGTTTAAAGATCCACAGCTTATCCTTATTATACGATGCCTTTATGGTCAGCTCGCCGTTAGGACATGAAGCGGTATCGGCCTCAACCCTGGTAAATCTGGGGAATTTTATGCTTTTTTCGGATATTGTTATGACTTCGTTGCTGAAGTTTGAGCACAGCTCTCTTACCCTCTCATAGGCGCCCTTTCGATTTTCTGCTATAAAAGCGGCTATCAGGGTTTCCATGTCTTTCTTAAAGATATTCGAACGGTCCTGAAATATGCTTACAAGGGACCGCCGTTTTTTGCTATAGACATACCGCACCCAGAATTCAAACACCCTGTCATTAAAATAATAAATAATACCGTTCTTGGATACAAGGTTTTCATCTATCAGGCGCTGCATCCTGGCGGGCATGTCAGCTGTTTTTCCCGAGAATGACCCGCGCATCTGATTAAGGCGTTTTTTGCCTTCAGAGATCGCGGCCAAAAGGTCCATGCACTCGTCTTCTGAAGCGGCCGGGCCCAGGGTCGATATGAGGTTTTGAAAATACTGGTTTATGGAGCCCTTTGAATTAAAGAGAAGATCTTCAAGCGCCTGCGCTATATGGGACGGGCCGAGCCATTTAAACTGCAGCTGACCGCTTATGTCGGTTAACTTGGAAGCGACTATATCCAGGTAAAACGGCCTGCCGTCCGTGAATGCGATCAGAAAGTCCTTGAGCTCATCATGCAGCTTGATGCCTTCAAGCCGCTTTTCAAGGAAAAGACGGCTTACGGAAAATTCAAAGTCCCTGATCTCCAGGACCTCAAAATTCCCGAACAAAAGGTCAAGTTTTTCCCTGAGTATTTTTTTGATGGAAGAGACGTTCGAACTCGTCACGACATACATCGTATCTTTCTGGACCATGATCTTCTTGCCGAATATGGCAAAAGGATTTTTAAGGCTGAAGCCGGACAGGTTATGGAATTCGTCCAGTATTATGATACACGGTTTGCCGCCCTCTTCTCTCAATGACGAGGTAAGGTTAAAAAGCGACGAATACGCCTCCGGGTAATCCTTTTTTTCCAGCAGGCTTAAAACACGCCGGATCGAAGCGGCGGTTTTCGGTATTGTCTCCTGGGCCTTGTTTATGAGGAACTGAAGGTCTTCCTGCATCTCCTCGCACGAAGGCCTGAAAAAGTTTAAAAGCATTGTCCCGATGAATTGTTCCGCAAAGGCCTCAAGCGAGCCGCCCCGGACCTCTATATAAACCGGTATAAGCGAATTATCCTTTAGATTTGCGAGGAATTGCTGCAGTATGCTGGTCTTACCGCAGAGCTTTTGGCCCGTAAGGGCGATATTCTGGCGGTAGCCTGACTTTAACGATTCCACTCTTTTATTCAGGACTTCCAGCACTTCGCTTCTGCCGATAAATATCTGGGGCGATGTTGTTGTAGAGATCATATTTTTCTAATTAAGATAATCAAGCGGATTCTGCGGGGTATGCCTTTTCCGTATTTCAAAATGTACGCGCGTTGAGGCGCCCCGTCCGCCTGAGCCTGCTTTCGCGATAACCTGTCCCTGTTTTATATAATCGCCGGCCTTGACCATATTTTCCGAATTTCCCGAGTAGACCGTACTGAACCCGTCAAGATGATCGATTATTATCACCTTGCCCAATCCCTTTACCCTGTCCTGACAAAATACCACCTTGCCGCTTTTTGAAGCGGTGACAGGCGCACCCTCTGCGCAATTAATATCAATGCCTTTGTTTTTGGCCCCGTAAACGGGATTACCAAAATAAGAGGCGACCGTGCCCGCGACAGGCCAGGTAAATGCCGCGGTTCCCGCTATCTGCGCCTGTGGCAGGGCAGCCGGTTTAACTATTGCTGCCGGCAGGCCGGCCTGTTCGTGCGGAACCGTTGCGCACCCGGACAAGATCAACGCTGATAATGAGCATACAACAGCGAGCGATGGGAATCTCCCGCCTAAACCCCACGTTATACTATACGTGGCGGGATCCCGCCATGCGTTGCAAATAGAAAGGCATAGGCGGGAGAACCCAACCCGCATTGGAGCGGGTGAGCGGGATCGAACCGCCGTATGCAGCTTGGGAAGCTGCCATTCTACCATTGAATTACACCCGCGAAAATTTGCTTTGCAAATTTTCGTCCCGAGGTGCGATAATTTTTCATACCAGGCACCGAGGGACCTTTCCTGCTAAAATTGAACATGTTTTTTATAATTTGCCAAGCGCTCTGCGATATCCTTTGATTTTAAACTCAGCAGTCTGTTGGGCCCGAAGTCCTGAACGCAGAACGAAGCCATTATTGTACCATAAATAACGGCTTTCCGGAAACCGGATTCGCTCAGGTCGTTCCGACTGCTTACATAGCCCATGAAACCTCCCGCAAATGAATCCCCTGCGCCTGTCGGGTCCTTTACGCTGTCCATGAGATACGCGGGCGCGCTGAAACAACCGCCGTTTTTTGTCAAAAGCAACGCACCGCTGTCCCCTCTTTTTATTATAACGATCTTGGGCCCCAGGGTAAAAACGTATCTTGCGGCCGTTATAAGATTTGATTCCTGCGCAAACAGACGTATCTCGGAATCGTTCAATATGAAGATATCCACTTCCTTCAATACCTTTTTGAGGGCCTGCGGGGAGCTCGTGATCCAGAAATTCATCGTATCGCAGGCAACGAGACGCGGCCGTTTCATGTTTTTTAGGACTAAAAGCTGCAGCCTGGGGTCTATATTCGCCAAGAAAAGGTACTCCGCTTTCTTGTATTCCGCGGGTATACGCGGGGAAAAATTTTGAAAAACATTCAGCTTTGTGTAAATGGTATGCGCCGTGTTCAGATCGTATTCGTATTTTCCCTTCCACCTGAAGGTTTTACCCTGCCCGACCTCAAGGCCTTTTAAGTCCACTCCCTTGTTTTGCAGGGTACGTATATATTTTTTCGGAAAATCTTTTCCGACCACGCCCACCAGCATTACCTTTGTGAATGCGGAAGCGCTTATAGAGAAAAACGTGGCTGAGCCGCCAAGCACCTCTTTTCGCTCGCCGAAAGGCGTTTTTACGGAATCAATGGCTACGGAACCCACCACAAGAAGGCTCACCCAGCCCCTCCTTTCTATTCCCTCACTTCAAATTTTTTTCTATGATCTTTATGGAACAGTATTTACTGCACATCGTCTGCCGACGGGCTTGTTTTTTTGCGGATTGCCTTCGGCCGTTTCGGATCTATCGCAAGGCTGAATTGCTTTGTCCAGTCCCGCTGCTTTCTGGCACGGGACATCTTTCTGTCCCAGTCGCGTGCGCCAGGCGTTCGTTTTACGATGTCCGCCGCGTGAGCTGCTATGCGCGAGGCAATGACCCCCATTTCAACGTCTTCTACAGAAGGCAGGCCCAGGTGCTCGGAAGGTGTTACATAGCATAGAAAATCCGCGCCAAAGCTTCCTGCCATGGCCCCGCCTATCGCGCTTGTTATGTGATCGTAGCCCGGGGCAATATCAGTTACAAGCGGCCCCAGGACGTAAAATGGCGCATTGTTGCACAACGCCTTCTCAAGCCTGACGTTGGTTTCTATCTGGTCAAGCGGAAGATGGCCCGGCCCTTCTATCATAACCTGTACGCCGGCCTCGCGGGCCTCTTTTGCAAGCTCGCCCAGTATTATGAGCTCCTGTACCTGTGCCCTGTCCGTCCCGTCCGAGATCGCGCCCGGCCTTAAGCCGTCGCCCAGGCTGAGTGTTATGTTATGTTTTTTTGCGATTTTGAGAACTTCGCCGAATCGCGAATAATAAGGATTTTCTTTTTTATTTGAAAGCATCCATTCGGTCAGTATGGCCCCGCCCCTTGACACGATATCAAGCACGCGTTTCTGGTTCTTCAGCCGGCCGATCACCTCCTGCGTTACGCCGCAATGTATCGTAAAAAAATCAACACCCTCTTCAGCCTGTCTGCGGAGCGGTTCAAAAAAATCAGCTTCCGTAAGGTCTTTGAATGTTTTTTTTCTTCTGGTTATGCCTACCGCCGCCTCATAGATCGGGACAGTTCCCACGGGTACGCAGGATTCTTTCAGGATCTTTCTGCGGACCTTTACAAGGTCCCCGCCTGTTGAAAGGTCCATTACAGCGTCTGCGCCAGCCTTTATGGCAACTTCAAGTTTTGTCAACTCGGTTTTCAGGTCGTAGCGGTCTTCCGATGTGCCGATATTCGCGTTGACCTTTGTCCTGAGGCCTTCGCCGATGCCGCAAGGCCGGCTTATCTTGTGTTTTTTATTGTTCGGTACGACTATCTTTCCGGCGCTGATGCCTTCGAGGATATAGTCGGCCTTTACTGATTCAGACTTTGCGATCTGCTTGATGATCTGGTTCACTTTAGTTTTTGCAGTCTTTTAAAAGATTGTTTCTCAATATCATAAAGTTTAAAGCGCATTTTTTTGAAATCATCGCTTGATCTTGAACCCGGGCCGCCAAGTTTCGCGAACTCCTCAAGCACGCGCAGCGCTTCTTTTGAGCGCTGAAGGCTTGCCCAGTAGATATCAACAGGTTTTTCTTTTTTCTTTTCAAAGGGAAAACCGGCCCTTCCCACGTCCGAGGCCGTATCACGCGCTGAAAATAAAGCCTTTCGCGTATTATGCGAAAGGCCGGTATAAATGCGGCTGATATCGGAGCGGGCCTTTTTTAAAGCTTTTGTAAGGCCCCTGTCATCTAAAAAAAAGCGGGTAAACTCCTCGCAAACCCGCAATCCTTCTCTTGCCCGGTTAAAATTTGCGTCCGTAACCCGGCACAAAAGTTTTTTTTGAATATCAGGCATTGGAAATATTCTTTAATAGTCCGGTTGTAGAATAACCTTTTAAATATTTTATCAGCTCGACCCTGCCGCCGTAGGCCTCAACTATATCTTTGCCTACAACACGGCTTTTTTTCCAGTCAGCGCCTTTTACAAGCACATCCGGTTTTATCTGCTTGATCAGCTTTAACGGCGTGTCCTGGTTAAAGATCGTTATGTAATCCACAAATTCAAGCCCGGCCAGGATCTCGGCCCTGTCAGCCTGTTTTGTTGCGGGGCGATCACTGCCCTTAAGCCTTCTGACAGAAGCATCGCTATTCAGCCCGATTATCAGCGCATTACCCAGCGAGCGCGCCTTCTTAAGATATTGAATATGGCCCCTGTGAAGCAGATCAAAACAGCCGTTCGTAAACACAATTCTTTTTTTCTTCCCGCGCAAAACCTGAACGGTTTTTTTAAGAGCGGCTAATGATTTGATCTTGGGGTTGTTTCTCACGCAAACGCGTCCTCTATTAACTCGCAGATCGCGTGAATTATTGTTATATGGGCCTCTTGTATCCTGGCGGTATTATCAGAATCAATTGCCAGGGCAATGTCGGATATCTTTGCGAGCTTT
>JAPLLL010000044.1:500-12138 GCA_026387595.1 Candidatus Omnitrophota bacterium | reverse complement strand
AGGCCGCGCGTAAGTTGGAGGCTACCGAGAATAACCTTTTGCGCATAGGCGATATTATAGAGGAAGTAAGGCGCCAGATAGGCTCCATAGAGCGGCAGGCAAGAAAGGCAGAACGCTACAAGGAAGAATTCCAAAGGCTGCAGGGCCTGGATACAAAAGTTTCTTTTATTGAGTTTAAAAAACTGATGGGAGACGCGGAAGAGCTTAAGAAGCACATAGCCGGACATAAAGACAATGAGGCGGCCCTGCTGAAAGAGACCGCTGACCTTAATTCCGGGCTGCTGGACCTGAAGACGAAACTTGCCGACGTTGAATCAAAGCTTTCCGAGGCGCAGTTTAAAGAGGTCACGCTTGATTCGGAGATCAAAAGGTCAAAGGACAAGGTCTCCCTGAACGCCGAGCGCTGCGCAGAGCTTGATACATTCAAGCAGTCCCTTATTAACGAGCAGGCGGCAGTAAAGAAAAATATCATGGAACTTGAAGAGGTGCTGGCCGGCCTGAATAAAGAGGTGGCGGCAGTTTCCGGCATCAAGGCCCAGAGGGAATCGTTGCTGGGGCAGAAAGAGGCCCGGCTTAACGCGCTTGAGCAGGATATAAAAAATAACGAACACGGCATCCGCGACGGCAAGCTTAAGCTCATAGATGTTTTGTCCCTTACGTCCAGGACCAAAAACGACCTTACCAAGCTGACCGAAAAAGAGGCCGTGGAAAAAGAGATCTCAACGATAAGGGAACAGTTTAACCGGGTGCAGGGAGAGGTCCTGGGCCTGGAGGAAAAACACACAAAAGAGGCCCAGTATAAGGCAGAACTGGAATCCGGCCTTGCCCGCAAGAATGAAGAGCTTGCGCAAAATACAAAGATCATAGAAGGGCTCCAGGCCCAAAGGCTTTCATCCGAGTCAAGGCTTGCCATGCTCCAGGATATGATACAGCGTTATGAAGGGTTTGCGGCCGGTTCCAAGGCGATACTGCTTGAGAAGAAGGACCGCCGCCTGAGCATACCCGGTGTGCACGGCGCGATCGCCGAACTCATAAGGGTAAAGAGGGGGTACGAGACAGCGGTTGAGGCGAGTCTGGGCGAGCTGCTGCAATGCGTTGTTGTCGAGAATAAGAATGCCGCAGTGGACCTGATAAAATATTTAAAGGCGAATAATCTGGGAAAGGCCACCATCGTTTCCCTGGATTCCGTGTCCCCGGTCAAAGAGTTGTCCTCCGGCGCGGCGGGGCAGGCCACCGCCTGGAAGGTTCCACCACAGGCGGAGCAGGCCGGCATAAAGGGAAGGCTTTCGGATTTTATAGATACGGATGATAAATTTAAGAACCTGGTCGCCGGCCTGTTTGAGGGAACGTATATCGCCGATGACCTTGAGGCCCTGCGCAATATCCGCCACGAAACTTGTCAAGGCGTAAAATTTGTAACGCTGGCAGGCGAAGTATTCAGTTCCGGGTTCCTTACAGGCGGCGCGGCAAAGGAAGACGCTGACAGCGGGATACTGAACAGAAAGCTGCAGGCGCAGGAGATCGAAGCATTGCTTGCCAGGATAAAAGATGAATCAGGCCTGCTTAATTCCAAAGACGAGGCCCTGAGCCGCGAGATAGCGGGCATTACAGGGAAGATCGATTCGGTTGATGCCAGCCTCAGGCAGGATGAAGTAAACCTCGCAAACAAGCGGAGCCAGAGGGAAAACACAGAAGGCATCCTTAAGAAACTAAACGACGAACTTTCGGTTTTAAACCTTGAGCTGGATGAGATCACGGAAGAGATAGATGTATTAAGACAACGGCAGGGCTCTTACGAAATCGAACTGAAACGGCTCGACGCCGATCATGCCGTCCTGCAGAACACAGTGAATTCTTCCCAGGCGTTCTTAGAGTCCGCTTTCAAGGAAAAAGAAGGCCTGCTTGTCGAGATAACAAGGACCAGGACCGAACTTGCGAACGCGGCAGAACAGGAAAAGAGCTTTTCTTCGAACCTGAAGATGCGGCAGGACTTTTTGGCGAACCAGAAGGCCCTTTTATCCGAGAAAGAAAAGAATTTTGCGGACTCAACCCTTCGGCAGGAGGAATTAAAGAACGAAGCGGCTGCGCTTGAATCGGCAGCCGGGGATCATGCCAGGGAAAAAGAGAAGATAGCGGTTGAATTTATCGACGTTAAGGCGAAAAAATCAGAACTGGCAGGCCTTATTAACAAGATTGAAGGGGAATTTTCCGAAAAGGAAACGCAGCTTAACGCCTTAAAAGACAGCTCGCATGAATCAGATATGAAACTGCAGGAAAATTCCTTCAAGGTGGAAACACTTAAGACAAGGATGCTCCAGGCATACAAGATCGAACTGGACCGGATGGCGCCGCCCGAGGAGCAGGGGGCCGTTAGTCTCGAGGCAGCAACCGCGGAGATAGCCGAACTAAGGCAAAAAATAGACAAGATGGGGCCGGTTAACCTTGTGGCAATAGAGGAACACCAGGAGCTCAAGGAAAGATTTGATTTCCTGAGCAGACAGAAGGACGACCTTTTAAACGCCAAGGAATCCCTGCTTGAAGCGATAAAGAAGATAAATAAGACCACACGCGAACTTTTCATGGACACGTTCCTGAAAGTCAGCGTTGAATTCAAAGAATACTATAAATATCTTTTCGGCGGCGGCCAGGCAGAGATAGTCCTTCTGGACGAGAATGATGTGCTTGAATGCGGCATAGAAATAATCGCAAGGCCCCCGGGCAAGAAGCCCCAGAGCATATCGCTTTTGTCAGGCGGCGAAAAAGCGCTTACCGCGGCGGCGTTGATATTCGCGATATTCAAGGTAAAACCCAGCCCATTCTGCATACTGGACGAAGTGGACGCGCCCCTGGATGAATCAAATATCGGCAGGTTCACGAAGATCCTTGCCGAATTCGCCAAGGTGGCCCAATTCATAGTCATAACGCATAACAAGCGCACCATATCCGCCGCTGACGTGATGTACGGCATAACCATGGCCCAACGCGGCATATCGAAAGTCGTATCGGTGAAGTTTGCGAAAGATAAAGAGGCGCAAAAAGAGCCGGTTCCGGTATAAAAAACAAGGAGCAAAGGCATGGAATTTAAAACTATAAAAATCACAAAACCAAATGACGCGAACGTGATCATAGGCCAGAGCCATTTTATTAAAACCGTTGAGGACCTGTATGAGGCCCTGATCGGCAGTTCGCCCTCAATAAAATTCGGCCTTGCCTTCTGCGAATCCTCAGGCGAATGCCTTGTCAGGACAGAGGGCAATGACGAGCAGCTTCGGAAATGCGCCGCTGATAACGCGCTCCAGATAGGCGCGGGCCATTGTTTCGTGGTGATCCTCCAGAATGCCTTCCCGATAAACGTGCTTAATGCCGTTAAAAATCTCCAGGAAGTCTGCAATGTATACTGCGCCTCAGCAAATGCCATAGAAATCATAGTTGCCGAAACCGAACAGGGCAGAGGTATTATGGGTGTGATTGACGGCGCGGCGCCCAAAGGGATCGAGGGGGCTGACGGCATCAAGTGGCGCAAGGATTTTCTGCGTAAGATCGGGTATAAGCGCGGCTGAGCCAGTTGACAAATCCCCGCTTATATATTATAATCATCATATGCACAGGATCTTATCTGTCTTACTCCTTTCTCTGATAATAACAGGTTGTGCCCCCTCCGGTTCAGACAAACAAGCCCTTATCAAGATCGACGATTATTATATGACCAGAGAGGAATTCCTCAATGAAGTAAACAACCTCTCCGGTTTCCGTCGCGCAGGAAAAACAAAAGAAGAGATCACAGACGATATAATACAAAATAAACTTCTTCTCCTTGAGGCGCAAAAGGAAGGCCTGGATAAGCAACCACCATTTATGAGGATGATCCAGAATTTCTGGGAACAGAGCCTGTTGCGGGCCGTTGTAGAAAAAAAGATGAAGGAATTTACAGCGGCCACAGTTGTGACCGATGCCGAGATCAGCGCGCGAGCTGCGCAGATTGATCGGCCCGCCTCCGAAATAAAAAATATGATCCTGCGGGAAAAGGTGAATAAAAAATTCGAGGATTGGCTGCTTTCCCTCAAGACAAACGCGAAGATATGCGTCGATAAGAAGGCCCTTGAAACAGTACGGGTACCGGACAGTGAATAATGAAAACAGCTAAATTCTACAACAAACGGCGTCATTACTTTATAAGAAAAGCCTTCCAGGCAAAGTTTATCCTGAAGTTCTGCGGTCTCATAATCCTCGCATGCCTTCTGATGGGGTGCCTGGTTTATTTCCTGTCTGCCAAAACGGTTACAACGAGTTTCCAAAACCTGCGCCTTGACGTGAGAAGCACAAAGGATTTTCTATTGCCGGCCCTTCTGTTAAGCAGTCTTGTCGCCATTATTTTTATAAGTACCGCGTGCGTTATTATAGTACTTTTTGTATCCCACCGCATAGCCGGCCCCCTTTATCATCTCGAGAAGTCCATGGAACAAATCGCCAGCGGCGACCTTACGGTTGAAACACACTTGCGCAAAAATGACGAGGCCAAAGCGCTTGCGGGCAGCCTTAATGACTTAGCCAGGAAATTAAGGGAAGATATCGCATTTATGCGGAAAGAACCGGATCTTGGCAAGATAAAGGAACGCCTTTCAAAATATAGAATAGAATGAGAAAAATATTGCTGGGCCTGGTTTTTCTCGCAATAAGCGCCGGCCTTGCTTACGGGCAGTCCGCCGAGAGCTGGATCGTGACAAAAGGCTATTTCTGCACCCTTTATATAAAGGATGATGTAAATATTGCCGATCTGAACAACAAGATCGACACCTACAGGGTTGATTACGGGCTTACGGAAAAACCCAAGCTTACAGGCCAGAAACCCGAAGACGAGATCTTGTACAAATTCGATGTTATCTTTTTAAAAGTGCAGGAACTGTTGGACATGCGTCCGCCAAATATGCACCCGGATATAAGGATATACCGGACAAAAGAAGAGATTGATAAAGTCTATGTTGAGATCTGTAATGAAGAAGGAAAATTTATTGCATTCTACATATTTAACCTGAATACTCTGTATGCCTGCGAGGAGCGGGTGTCCGAATCGGTTATTGCGCACGAGATCGCGCACTGCGTATTGGACCATCATTTTAACGTAGCCCCGCCGCAGAAGATAGGCGAAATGCTTGCTCATTACGTCGAACTTAATTTAAAAGAATAAAAAACTTGACAAGCGGACCTATATCAGGTAGACTACTTGTAAAAGAACCAAAAGTCAGATATAAAAAACTTTCAAATGAACCCAATTCAAAAGAAGGTAAAACGTGTTAAAAAGTAAAATTACGAGTATTTTTATTTTTGTATTTCTAAGCTTACTTATATGCTTGCCGTCAATAGTCACATCAACCGAAGTTCCATCCGTATCAGCCGTAGGACCCACTAGCCAGGTTTCAACCCAGCCTCAAAATGCTGCCGACGAAAACCTTACCAACATCTCAGACATAAAGGCCACGATCATTCAGACAGCCGGTACGGTTATTGTACGCAGTAAGGGCGGCATGTTCTGGCATGACGCCAGAAAAGGCGATTTCCTGAGGATGGGTGATGAAATACTGACTAAATCGAACGGCCGCATAGAATTCAAACTTGATAACGGGAACATCCTCAAGCTTAAGCCTAATACCCGTCTTGTCATAGTCAAGATAACCCAGAACAAATTAACCGGCGAATACGAGAACTTTTTTGAGACAAATACCGGCAAGGTGTGGGCGAAGATAGAAAAAATAAGTGGCAACTCTACATTCAGGATAAAGACACCGACCGCAACAGCAGGCGCCCGCGGCACGATCATTTACCTTGTGGTATTCCCTGATTCAACGCAGGCAATGTTCCAGGAAGGGTTAGGGTTCCTGAGCAATGACATATCAGGCCATATTTATGAGAATGTAAACCCGGGCAATATTTATGAGCTGGATGCCGGGGGCAATATTTCAGACCCGATCACCCCGACTGACCAGCAACTTCAAGATCTAATGGCAGGCTGGGATCTGAGTTCCGGCGGTGGCGAAGGTTACAGCCCGCCTGATGATGGCACAGACGGACTGCAGGAAGATGAAGACGATCAAAATGAAGAAAATCAGGATTCAGAGGATGAAGAACAGAACGACAATGAAAATTCGCAGGACACCTCCCTCACGAATTATAATGGTATCATTCCGACAGTTACTACCGATACCGACGGCGACGGCATGCCTGATACTTATGAAGAGGATAACGGGCTTGATCCGTTAGTTAACGATGCCGAGGATGATAAAGACGGCGATGGCGTTGACAATCTGGATGAATTTACAAACGGTACTGAGGCTAACAATTCTGATACTGACGGAGACACTTATTCTGACGGCGATGAAGCCAAGGCTGGCTCAGACCCGTTGCTTTTGGCAGACACACCGCTTGATACAGATAACGACGGCCAGAGAAACTACATAGACACCGATGACGACGGCGACGGTTATCTAGATGCTGACGACGCATTCCCTCTGGACAATAAACGCGCCCTTGCAGATGGCATTGATACTGATGGTGACGGAACCTATAACGAAATCGATCTCGATGACGATGCGGACGGCCTTTTAGATACGGAAGAGGCGACTGCCGGAACAGATCCCCTGAAACCTGACACCGACGGCGACGGCTACAACGATAAAAACGACGCCTTCCCGCTGGACAATAAACAAGCGGTGGTTGGCGATATAGATACTGACCTCGACGGCTATTACAACGCAGTCGATCTCGATGACGATGCGGACGGTATGACAGACGTTTATGAACTCGCCAACGGCTTAGAGCCGTTAGTTAACGACGCCTCAGGTGACCTGGACGAAGATGGCCTTACCAACCTACAAGAATTTACCCTTGGCACAAAGGCGAATAATTCAGACACAGACAGCGATGGCATGCCTGACGGCTGGGAAGTTTCAAACGGCCTTCTTCCGAAAGACGCCTCGGACACAGCACAAGATAAAGATAGTGATGGCATTACAAACTGGCGAGAATATTATTTTAAAACCGATCCTTCCGTTACTGATACTGACGCGGACAACGATCATGTTCCCGATATCGAAGATGCTTTCCCTAATAGTACACTTGCTAAATATCCTAACGACTTTAGTTCCACCACCGCCAGTGTCTACGGTTCACGCGACAGCATTCGTAATGCCATTGTTGATAGTGACGGTCTTGGCAGCGGTACGGATACAGGGTTTGTGTATTTCGGGACATACTCTACCGGTACGAAGACGGTTTCAGGAGGCATTTACGATAGAGTGTCGAAACTGGAAGGGTCGGCATACGACACTACTGTAGGCAATGCCGAAAGGGCGCAGCTCCGGACTGACATCACCGAAATGCTCAGGGATAACGATATCCGGCAGCTTGACGCTGCTGTGGAAAAGGTAGCCGATGCAAAGGCAGGCAAAGTGCTGACGGATGCATACGGGTATAGGGTAAGGGTTGACCAATATATTTTACGACCCAATAATACTACCGTAGAAGTGTTGAATATATCCCTGCGTACCACGGAAGCCGGCAGTTTAGCCGGTTTAAATACGCTTGACTGGAAGACCACTTTTTATGCTTCGCTGAACTCGCTTGATTCCAACGGCGTTAAGAATTTACCGTGGAATAGATACCTAGATTCCTATGGGAATAACATAAGCACTGCTTACAGATCGGACGGTGTTTATCCAAAAACGATGTCTATAGATTTGAGAAATGGCAGTAACTTTATAAAAGAGGATACAGCTTTTGGCACCAGGCCAAGCGGGTCCGGAAACAAAAATCAATCCATAACTTCCAAACTTTTTTCGTATGCACTGACAGGGATTGGCAGCGGTTCCGGGATCAATATTAAAAATTACGGCACGCTGACATTGACAGGTTCAGTAAGTGATTTAGCGCCTACCAGCGGCATAGATGCAACACCTTCAGGGAGTACGCATACTCTTAACTCTACGGAATTAACGCAAATTTCCAGTGACAATAGTACGCCCTATACTACTACCTCTACATGGCCAAACAATGGTTTTAGCAGCTATGATTATCTCGAGTTAGCTTATCAGCCCAATATACCAACCGGCGCAACAATTGACACTGCTTCTTTAAATACTCAGTATTGGTGGGGAGGGACAGGGACGCCTAGTAACAATGCAGGAGCCGAGTTGCTGGTTTCCGGAAACAACGGAAGCACATGGTCATCAGCCATAGAATTAACTAGAGCAACAGGTATCACTGAAGCCGGTGCGGCTACAGACAGTAAGCCCATTAAAGGTACAATAGATACTGCGGCAAAGGCCAATCAGCTAAAAGTACGCTTCCTGGCGCGTACCAATACCAGCGGAAGCGGGACCGAAAGAGCAACAAAGCACGATTACGCCCTTGCTAACTTTGGATACACATACACTACGCCGGTGATCGAGTCTATTGCCGCGTCTGGTACAAATCCGGGAGGTTTTAAATATAACGTCGCCGCGGGCAAGAGCATTTATGTTAACTTCTCCGTGATCAGCAACGCCGGCGGGTTGGCGACAGGGGATTATTCAGGGGTTTCTTTCAAAGGTTTGGGTGACGCCTTAAGAACGAATGTGGGTGGAGCGAATATCGGCTCTAACAATTTAGAAGTGACCGTAAGTTCCACGCCGCGTACGGACCCGAATTTCGCAACGTCGCGTTTTATTGACATTGTTTACGTGCCGTTTGATGGCATGACGTGGAGTGATATCGATTGGAACAAGTAGTGATTAATTAAAGGCCGGCATAAAGAGGCAATAAAAAACCCCGATTGAAAGATTGGGGTTTTTTATTTATATACTGCGCGCTTTTTACTTAAATTCTTAAAACTCCCACGTAATACCCGTCATGGCCTCGTATACGTCGTAGTTGTAATAGTAGTACTGCTCGAATTTCTGGTTTGATGAATCCCGCACGTAATCAAAGGTCGTAATCCATGAAAGCGATTTTTTAATGGGATATGACGCCATGAAATGGCAGCCGTATTCCCGATCCTTTTGTTTCGAATTTGTGTAGTTCCGGTTTGATTCCTGCGCCAGCCTGTGCGTGTACTTTCTCTCCATGTACGAATACCCGCCGCGGAGCACGAAATTTTTATCCTTGCCTATCGGATGGTAATATGTCAGGTACGGGTATATCTGGCCGGCGGTGTAGGTGTAATACTTGGGCGTGTAGACATCGTCCGCTATTGTGGTAGTGCTCATTGAGTCATAATAACCGAGATTGCTCTCGGTGTAATTCAAGTATGCGTCCACCCCTATTTCCCAGCGGTTTTCCACAAGGGGCTTTATCGCGGTGGCGTCGCATTCAAAAACAAGGTCTTTACGTTTCTTGCTTATATCAAGCACGCCGTTATCGCCTATCAATTTTTTGTCTATGTAGTGTTTTAAGAGCACGTACGGTTTAACAGACCAGTTTATGCCCCATGCCTTCATTTCCTCGACCCCCGCGGACAATTTATATCCGTCAAAATCTTTTTCGTGCGTTTCAGGAGCTGTTTGCGCCGCAAGGGAGATCAGTGATTGGTAATGCGGATATCTCCGGTGGAAAAACTCGAATCCGGCCAGGTAATTGAACTTGCCTTTCTCGTTGATAAAAAAGTCCGTATACCGCAGGTCCACTGCGGCGCCGTAATCCTCGTAATCATAAAGGCCCTTGCCCCATTCCTCGTCCTTTGTTTCCTTTGTGAAGCTCCACGTTCCTATGCCGGTCATACGCAGCGCGACCTCGTCTGTCATCTGACTGCGCCAGGCAAGGGAGGCGTTATGGATCTGCGAGGTGTTGTAAAGCCTGCCGCCTTCTTCCTGCGTAATATACTGCCGCATGCGCTTAAACTCGCCGCTGTAAAGCGGTATGATATGCTGTTTTTCGCTTAGCCGGAGCGCCGGAGAGAATGAACCCGCGATATCAAAGCCCCATAATGGGCTGCCCCTGTCGGTATCGGACCACCCGCCCAGGATCTTAAGGTCGCCTATTGGTATTATCTTTAGCGGCTGGGCCTTAAAAAGTTTCGCGACATCCGCTTTTGTTTCGGCGGCAAAAACCGGGGCAATCATGGCAAAGGTATATAAAACAACCGCAGTCAGATATCGTGCGATCCCCTTAGTTTTCGTCATATAAACCTCCATTTGGAATAGGGTAATGCTACCACACTTTTCTTCTCTGCGCAAATGTTTTATTACTGCCATAACAAAACCCTTGTCTTTTTACATTTTCCAAGTATAATCTACATAGTATGCACAAATCCTGCAAAGAATTATCCTGCAAAGAAACGGCGCTGAGCCTTTCCGATTATTGCTGGCAGCATATCCCGGATAAAAAGGCGCATGTATCCCGCCTCAAAGAAGACACAAAAGACAAAAAATCGATGAAAGGCTTTAACCTGAAGGGTATCCATGCCCATTCAATAGACCTTTCCCGCGCCGATCTGAAAGGCGCGAACCTCTCAAACGCCGATTTTAAAGGCGCCAATTTTTCGGATGCTAACCTGACCGACGCGAACCTGATAGGTTCTGATATAAGCGAATGCGAGTTTATAGGCGCTGAGTGCAACCGCGCCAATTTCATGATGGCCAACCTCTCAAAGAGCAGGTTCTGGCACGCCGATATGAAAAACGCGGATTTTGCCGAGTGTAACCTGCAGGCTGCGGATATGCTGAGCGCTTCTCTGGCCGGCAGCAACCTGTATCATGCCGATCTAAGGGATGTTAAATTCCTTATAAAAGAAAATTTCACCGGCAAGGGCGGTAAGGAGTACATAAACGAGGAAGGCCCGAAAACAGCCAGGGAATCCTACGCGAACCTGAAGCAGTATTTCATAACGGCGGCGCGGTTTAATGACGTAAGCTGGGCCTCTTATAACGAGAGCCGTATGGAACTGCGGCGGCTGTGGAAGGAAAAAAGGGCAGGGGTAGTGCCGTTTTTAGTGATGGGCCTTTTGTGCGGATGGGGAGAGCGGCCGCTGCGGGCAACGGTTTCAGCGTTTTCTATAATTACAGGTTATGCGTCCGTATTTTATTTTTCAAAGGCCATATACCCGACATTTTCCCAAACCTACCAGCCCACGTTCCTTGACATGATATATTACAGCACGATCACATTTACAACGGTCGGATACGGGGATTTTTTACCCAGGCTCGATAACCCGGTGTACAAGTTTCTGGCCGGCTCAGAAGCGTTCATAGGCATATTCATGATGGGGCTTTTTGTGTTCAGCCTGGGCAGGAGGTATTCAACACGTTGATACCTATGACAAATAACGATATAAAAAAGACATTCACGATTAAAAGCGATCTTAAGGCCATGCACCCCGCGGTGGACGAGATCCTGCATTTCCTTAAAGAGAGGAATGTATCTCACGAGATCCAGCATGACGTAAAGCTTGCGGCAGACGAGGCAATAATAAACGCGATAAAACACGGGAATAAATTCAACGAAGCCCTGCCGGTCGTGGTTGATCTTGAATGCTCCGCAAAAATGATACGCATAAGCGTCGAGGATAAGGGCAAAGGCTATGACCGCAGCAAGGTCCCCGACCCCACCAGCGAGGAAAATATCGAAAGGGGCCACGGCCGCGGCGTATACCTTATAAAAAAGATAATGGACG
>JAPLLL010000044.1:0-433 GCA_026387595.1 Candidatus Omnitrophota bacterium | reverse complement strand
ATAATGGACGAGGTCCGTTTTAATAATAGCGGAAACAGGATAGAGATGGTAAAATATATTCCATAGCTTAAAGCTTACGGCTTGGAGCTTAAAGAAGGGGGAACTCAATGCAAGAAAAAAGGAAAGTAATCGGTGATGTCACCGTATGTTATCTGAGCGGGGAAATAAACATTAATACATCTCCGGACTTACGAAAGGTATTTGACGACATCACCTCAAAAAAGACAGGCAAGGTGGTCCTGGAATTGACAGGCGTGAATTACATAGACAGCTCCGGGCTCGCTACGCTGATAGAGGTATTGCGCAGGATGAAAAAATACGACGGAAAACTGCGGCTCTGCAGCCTGTCCGAGAAGATAAGGAGCCTGTTCGAAATAACCAAACTTACGAAATTGTTTGATATGTTCGGCACAGAGGCAGAGGCCCTGCAGGG
>JAPLLL010000013.1:1978-5347 GCA_026387595.1 Candidatus Omnitrophota bacterium | reverse complement strand
CCGCCGTAGACCTGCGAATATATGTCAGCGGTAAGGTCATAAGGCTTGCCCTGCATCAGCCGTTTCTGGTAAAGCGCGTAAGTGCGCGCGGCTATTGCCTGGGCCTTAATAACCTCATTCGGCCACCTATGCGATATCTCATGGTAAAGTACGCCGTATAAATAATCCTCGATACCGATATTATTCACGACAACCAGTTTTAATTCCGGCGTTTTGAAAATGACAACCTCGCCTCTGAAACGTTTTTTATCTATATATATCCTTCCGTCCTTATCCGAGATCAATTTTACTGCGTCCTCCGGGAGCAGTGTATTGCCCAGCAGGATACCCTCGGCTATCGCGGAGATCTTTACCTTATACAGCGATTTCCCCCGTTTTATGATTTCGCCGGTCTTGATCGAATAGATCTTATAACCGGAATCCACGGTGAGTTTCAGGTCCTGGGCGTCTTTTAAAACACAAACGCGCATTATCTCCTGTGTTTTTGGAAGCGCGGCAAAAGAGACAGCAGCGCATATGAAAATCAATATATATTTTTTCATTTTCTGCGTCATCTTTCCTTCTTACTATAAACGCAGCCGCAGTATTTCTGCCTGTAAAGGCCATGCTGCCTGGCCTCTGCCTGCGAATGCCTGAAACCCAATCTAAAATCCTGATAGTAAAAATCCAGGTTCTGTTGTTTGGCTACCTGCGTTCCCAATTCCTTGATAGCAGCATGGTCCTGATAAGGGCTGATCAAAAGCGTTGTAGTAAATGAATCAAATCCATTCTGTCTTGCAAACAAGGCTGTCTCTTCGAGGCGCATGCGCCAGCACGCAAGGCAGCGGCCGGGTTTTTCTTCGTTGCCCGATATCTTCTCAAAAAAATAATCCGGCTGATATTCCGGATAAACCACTTCGAGCCCGGATCTTACGGAATATTCCTCTAACGTGGCGCGCCGTTTTTGGTATTCCTCAAAGGGATGGATGTTTGGATTGAAATAAAAACCCTTAATTTCGTTCTTATTATTTTTGAGAAGCTCTTCGAAGGGATAGATGCTGCAGGGGGAGCAGCAGACATGCAGAAGCAACTTCACCACTCGTCCCTTTTTATTCTGTTTAAATCCAGCCCCTTCCTGCTCCGAAGAATATCTAGGCAGTAAGAAGGGGCTGGGTTCACCTAAAACATCTCCTTCTGGGCCTCTTTTTTTGAAGAGTCGGGAAGGTTTTTATACGCGAGCTGGGTTGCCTGCCTGCCGCGCGGGGTGCGCTTTAAGAACCCTGTCTTTAAAAGATACGGCTCCACTACATCGGCGATAGTGTCTTTTTCTTCGTTAAGCGTTGCGGCCAATGCGTCTATGCCGACGGGCCCGCCTTTAAACACCTCTACCACGGCTGTCAATACCTTCCTGTCCAGGTTATCCAGGCCGTTTTTGTCTATGCCCTGCGCGATAAGCGCCTTATCCACCACTTCTTTTGTGATCTTACCGCCTGCCTTTACCTCTGCCCAGTCCCTTACGCGGCGGAGCAGCCTATTCGCTACGCGCGGTGTACCTCTTGAACGCCTGGCTATTTCAGCAAGGCTGTCCTGGTCCAGTTTTATCTTAAGTATCTGCGCTGAACGCTTGAGTATCTTGACCAGGTCCTCTGAGGTATAAAAATCCAGGTGGTAAAACATGCCGAACCTGCCCCTTAATGGCGCGGCCAAAAGCCCTGACCTTGTAGTGGCGCCTATAAGCGTAAAGTTTTTCAGGTTGAATTTAATGGTCTTTGCGTAAGGCCCCTTGTCTATGACAAAGTCTATCTGGAATGTTTCCATCGCCGGGTATAAAAATTCCTCAACTACCTTGGAAAGCCTGTGGATCTCGTCTATAAAAAGTATGTCGCCTTTTCCCAAATTGGTAAGGATGCCTATCAGGTCGCCTGCCCTTTCAATGGCAGGGCCGCTTGTCGCGGTTATCTTGGTGCCCATCTCGCCTGCGATTATGTACGCAAGCGTGGTCTTGCCCAGGCCCGGCGGCCCGGAGAACAGCACATGCTCAAGCGGCTCTTTTCTTTTTTTGGCGGCCTGGACAGAAACAAGAAGGTTATCAATTATCTCTTTCTGGCCCACGAAATCCTTTATATCGGCGGGTCTCAGGGAAAGATTAAGTATCTGGTCCTCTTCGGTTTCCTGGCCGAATACGGGCCGGTCCTTGCCTTGCGCCTGCTGGCCTTTCAGGCCTTTTAATATCGGGGTAGTATATTTTTCCATAACTTCACACTATATCTTCGCAGCTCTTGACTTCCGGATTTCTCGCCACAGCCGCATCAAGCATGTCCTCCGCTTCTTTCTTTTTATACTGGAGCTGCAGCAGCACCGAGAGGGCCTCCTGCCTTATGTCCTCTTTTACTTTGGGCACTACCACGTTCCTGTCCTGGATAAGGGCGAACCTTGCAACCTTGCCCTGTAGTTTCGCAACTATTTCCCTGGCCCTTTGCTCGCCTATGCCGGGTAGTGTCTTCAACAGGACAAGGTCCCCCCGGTCTATTGCATCCGCTATCACTGAGAACGGCATGCTCATGGCCCTGCAGGCAGCCTTGGGTCCTATTCCCGAAACAGTGATGAATTGTTCGAAAAAATCTTTTTCTATCTCATTTAAGAAGCCGATCAGCATCGGCAGGGACCGCGACTGGTCGACCTGATGGTAGTGATACGTGACAAGGCGCAGGCTTCCGTCTGTTTGGATGTTTGTTTCTATGGTACTCATTATGGCGGGCGGGACCATGATCTCGTAGCTTATCCCGTTTAATTCCAGAAGAACGCTTAGATCCCGTTTCTCGACCAGTTTACCGCAGATATAAGATATCATACCCTAATATCCTTAACGTAGCTATGCGTTATCGCCGCGGCCAAGGCGTCTGTTACGTCCAGGGGGATCGCTGTCTGGGCTATCCCAAGCACGTTTTGCACCATGCGCTGGACCTGCTCCTTTGAGGCGTTCCCGTTCCCCGTGACAGCCTTTTTTATTCTTTTGGCCGAATAGTCTATAACGGGAATGTCCTTCTCGCCGCCCGCAAGGCAAATCACGCCGCGGCCGTGCCCCATCATTATAACGGTCGTCGGGTGCCTGTAGTGGGAGTAGAGTTCTTCAAGGACCAGCGCCTTCGGCTTGTATTTATCTATTATCTCGTTTATACCGTTATATATCTTTTTGAGCCGCTTTTGTAAGGCGTCCTTTGGTGAGGTCTTTATTATCCCGGCCTCCAGCAGCCGGAACCTGTTCTTGTCGTCGTCGATCACACCGTAGCCGGTCACGTCAATGCCCGGGTCAACGCCGAGAATACGCACGGAGTTAGCCTTCCAGTGTTTTTAGTACCTCGTCCGGTATATCGAAATTGGCGTATACGT
>JAPLLL010000013.1:0-1971 GCA_026387595.1 Candidatus Omnitrophota bacterium | reverse complement strand
GTATCCGTTCTGCACGTCCTCGTGGTCCTCAAGGCCCTCTACAAGGCCAAGGACCTGCTTTTCAACGTCGCCTTCTATCTTGATGGTGTTCTTGGGTATCATCGTTATTTCCGAGGAATCGATCTTTATCTTGTTCGCTTCCAGGGCTTTTTTTACCTTGTCAAAATCCGACGGGTTGCATGTCACTTCATAGGTCTCGTCTTCTGCCGTAAGGTCGTCAGCGCCCGCTTCAAGCACGATGCCCATAAGTTTTTCTTCGTCTATGACGGATTTATTTATTACGAAGAATCCTTTTTTCTCGAATATCCAGCTCACGGAACCCGCGCCCGCCATATTGCCGTTTTTCTTGGTGAATATCGTGCGTATCTCGCTTGAGGCGCGGTTCTTATTGTCTGTTACGGCTTCCACAAGGATCGCTACGCCGCCCGGTCCGTAGCCTTCGTATATAACCTCTTCATAGACAACACCCGGCAGTTCACCCGTGCCTTTTTTTATCGCGCGGTCAATATTGTCCTGGGGCATGTTTGAATCTTTTGCTTTCTGGAGCGACGTGCGAAGGCGCGCGTTCGTATCCGGATTCCCTCCTGATTTTGCGGCAATCGTAATTTCCTTTATGAGCTTTGTGAACATCTGTCCGCGTTTTGCATCCAGGGCGCCTTTTTTATGCTTAATGGTGGCCCATTTTGAATGCCCCGACATATTTGTTGCCTCCTTTAAAAAAATTAATGATTACAGCGATTCTGTAATCGCCGTTCTGTATTTTACTAAAATATGATTATAATGTAAAGAGGTTATTTCTGCAGTTCTTCTAATTCTTCTTTGGCGTCGCCGAAATGAGGATCAAGCTCAAGGGCCTTCTGGAACGCCTTAACAGCCAACTGCCGCTTTCCCAGTCTCTTATATACAAGCCCCAGCTCAAAGGCTATTGTGGGATAATTCAGTTTTTTTTCAAGCACAGCGCTGAATTCCTTTGCCGCGTCTTCCAGTCTGTGGGCATCCCTGTATAAAAACCCAAGGCTGATCCTTGCCTGCAGGAAATTATTATTTATTCCCAGGGCCTTCCTGAGCTCTTCCTCGGCCTCCCGGTACCTTTTCTGGTTCTGGTAGACCTGGGCAAGTTTGAAACGTATGTCCGCGTAATTAGGGTGTTCCTGCAATATCTGGGTGTAAACATAGATAAGCGTGCTGTAAAGGCCCTTATCTTCTCTTGAGATATCAGGAGATACGAACGGCGCAAGGCTCAATGAAATAGTAACGGCCTTTAACAGCTCCTCTTTTGCAAGAGAGACCGCTGCGCGGCCTTTGTCTTTTGCGGCAATAAGCCCGAGTTCTGAATCGATCGTTTCATTGTTGGGCATGGCGCGCTTTGCCCTGTTAAGTAATTCCGCCGCCTTCTGAAAATCGGATATAACTACATCCAAGAAGCCTAATTTGGAGATCGCCTCGGTATAATTCGGATTTATGCCGATCGCCCGCTTAAACTCCTCCACGGCCTTTGCGTAATCACCCTTGTTGCACAACACCAGGGCCAGAAAATAATGAAGGTCCGCATGCTTAGGGCTTATTTTCAGGGCCTCATTCAGCTCTTCCACTGCCCTGTCAACCTGGCCCTCGTTCCTGAGCGCAAGACCCAGCCTTATGCGCGCCTGCATGTCATCGGCCTTATCCAGGAGGACCCTTTCAAATTCCATAACAGCGTTCTGGAACCTGCCGATATTATTGTAGCAGACGCCAAGATAGCTGTGCAGGATGGTGCTCTCAGGAAGTATGCGCCGGGCCTTGTCAAAATCGCCTATAGCGTCGTCAAACCGGCCCTCATGCATGTGAATTATGCCGGAGTTCCTGTGCGCCTGGCTTTTATAGAACTGCGCGAGCTCCTTATGCAGGCGGGACCTGCCCATGTCCCTTTTTATGATCTTGTCGAATTCGGCGATCGCCTCGTCGTATTTACAGGTATTGTAATAACTGATC
>JAPLLL010000081.1:3846-5961 GCA_026387595.1 Candidatus Omnitrophota bacterium | reverse complement strand
GCAAGGCCGCATACGAGCCTGATGCATCAACCCGGAAGAAATACGGGCTTGGGGACGGCAAGATCTACAAGGCGGCAGGCTGCGAGAAATGCCGCCAGATAGGCTATTCCGGGAGGATAGGCATATTCGAGGTCCTGATGATCAACGAAGAAATAAGGCAGCTTATTTTAAAAAAAGGGACTGCAAACGACATAAAAGACCTTGCCGTAAGGCAGGGCATGAAGACACTGCTGGACAGCGGCCTTGAAAAAGTAAAACAGGGCGTAACCAGCCTGGAAGAAGTACTGAGCATAATATTCACCGAGTAATGCCTAAATTCGAATATTCCGTAAGAGACACCAGGCGAAAATTAATAGAAAGCACCGGCGAGACAAATACGAAAGAAGAACTTGTCCGGGTGCTGCATGCCAAGGGCATGACCATTATTACGCTGGATGAATTAAAGAAGGTCGGCCCTGCCGGCGTTAAACGGCGCAGGCTGCACAGAAAAGTAAAATTAGACGACCTTACGATATTCGCAAGGCAGATGGCCGTGCTCCTGGAATCCGGTGTTCCGGTCCTAAAGGCGCTTAGTGTTATGTCAGACCAGGTCGAAAGCAGCGGCTTGCTGGCGGCCTGCAAAAAAATGGAGGAGGATGTAAAGTCAGGCGTTTCGCTTAAGGACGCCGTGGCAAAACACCCCAGGATATTTTCAACGCTGTGGGTGGACCTTATAGAGACCGGAGAAGAAACGGGCCAGCTTGTGTTCGTCCTGCGCGAAATCGCCAGTTATCTGGATACCATAAACAGCCTCAGGAAAAGGGTGATATCTGCGCTGATCTATCCGGCCGTGCTTATAGCGGTTTCAATACTTGCGATCTTTATTTTCGTGTACAAGGTCATCCCGATATTCGCCGGAATATATAAGAGTTTCGGGGGCCAACTGCCGGCGCTTACGCAGGCAGTGATAAATTTAAGCGATGCGCTGCAGAAACATCTATTTAAAGGTTTGATAGTGATGGGGGGCTGCATATTTGTATTGGCAAGGCATATAAAAACGGACGCAGGAAGGAAGCAATTTGACGGTCTGAAACTGCGGCTGCCGGTCTTAGGCGGGCTTTTCAGGAGCATCGCGGTAGAGCGTTTTACGATATCGCTGAGCATGCTTATAAAAGGAGGCATTTCAATCGTCCGCGCGCTTGAAGTATCGGCAAGGGCCACTGCGAACAAGGTAATAGAGGAAGCGCTTGATAAAGTAAAGATTGAGGTCATCCAGGGAAAGGCTATGTCGGGTCCCATGACCGAGCTGGGCATATTCCCGCCTCTTGTCACTCATATGATAGGGGTCGGAGAAGAATCAGGAAGAATAGCGCAACTCCTGGACGAGATAGCCAAATTTTACGCGGATGATATATCTGTAAAGATCACGCGCATGATAAACCTGTTTGAACCGGCTGTTTTGGTCATAATGGGCGGAGTTATAGGGACCCTGGTAGCGGCAATGTATCTTCCTATATTCAAGATGGCGTCGATAGTGGGAGGCGGGGGGAGGTGACGCGCAATAAAGAGAATTGACAAACGCTTTTATTTCAGGTAATATATCGGTAAGCAAATGAGAGATATCAGTAATATTATAACCTAATAAGGAGGGGAAAAGATGAGGACGAAGAATGGTTTTACGTTGATCGAGCTGTTGATAGTTATTATCATTATAGGCGTTCTGGCCGCGCTTGCCATACCGCAGTACACGAATTTTGTGGAAAAGGCAAGGGCTGCAGAGGCGTTGTCAATGATAAGCGCGCTTAAGACAGGCGAAGCGGCATATAAACTAGAAAGCACCTCCGGGAAATATTCGTCGACTTTATCCGATCTGAGCGTATCGAATGTCTACGGCAACACTACGGATGCGCTTGCAGCGGGCCAGTATTGGGCGTACGGAGTTGCGGCCCAGACGGGCACCTATACCATAACGGCGACCAGAAGCACAAAATCGGGCGGCGATGGTTCGACTATATTATTTGTATGGAGCGATATCAGCGGTGCCAGTTGGGCTGGTAGTCATCCAGGCGCACCGAAACAATAAAAAAGGCGCTTACGCAAAATAGTCATGCTTAAAATAGAGAGTCTGTTGCGCCT
>JAPLLL010000081.1:0-3826 GCA_026387595.1 Candidatus Omnitrophota bacterium | reverse complement strand
GAGAAGCGCGCGTCAGATTTGCACATCTGCACAGGTATCCCCCCGGAACTTAGGATCGACGGCGAACTTATCCAGGCAGACCTGGAAACGGTAACGCCTGAAATCAGCAAGGACCTGGTCTACAACCTTCTTACCAAGGAACAGATCGCGGAGTTTGAGGAAGAGAAGGAACTGGACGCCTCCTTTGCCATAAAAGGCCTCAGCCGTTTCAGGCTTAATATCTACAAACAGCGCGGCTGCATAGGCATGGTCGTGAGGGCCATAGCGTTTGACGTTCCTACGATAGAAAACCTCGGGATCCCTGAGATAGCCAAAGAATTCGCAGATAAACCGAACGGGCTCTTCCTGGTGACCGGCCCTGTCGGCAGTGGCAAATCAACCACACTGGCCGCGATGATCGACTATATAAACAACACGAAAAAATCCAAAGTAATCACCATTGAAGATCCGATAGAATATCTTTTCAAGCATAAAAAGTCCACCATAGACCAACGGGAAGTAGGCGCTGACACAAATTCATTTAAAAACGCCCTTAGGCACGTCTTCAGACAGGACCCCAATATCATATTGATCGGGGAAATGCGCGACCTTGAGACGATGCACATCGCCCTGACCTTGGCGGAAACGGGACATCTGATACTTACGACACTGCATACGACAGACGCCACTCATTCAATAAGCAGGATCATAGACGTGTTCCCGCCGCACCAGCAGGGCCAGATCCGGATGCAGCTTTCCATGGTCCTGGTAGGCGTAATGACGCAGAAGCTTATACGCCGCACGCAGAACAAACCGGGAAGGGCGCTTGCAACCGAGATAATGAACGTGACCTCTTCGATCAAGAATCTGGTAAGGGAGAATGACCTTCCGCAGATATATTCAGCCATACAGACCGGCAAGAAATACGGCATGCACACGATGAACCAGAGCCTTGCCGATCTTTACAGGAAAGGAGATATCTCTTACGAGGCTGCGCTTCAGTGCTCCAATAATCCGGAAGAACTGATGGCGCTGATATCGGCGATATAAAATGGGAAACAGGCTTAAGGACAAGGTTGCGTTGATCACGGGCGGGGCCAGGGGCATAGGCTGGTCAATAGCCGAGCTGTTTGCGGCTGAAGGCGCCAGGATCGTGATAAGCGATGTGAATGAAGTCCTTCTTAAGGAAGCCGAAGGCAGGCTTAAATCCGCAGGCGCCGAAGGGATAGGCATAAAGTCCGATGTTACCAATCCTGACCAGGTCGAAGAGATGGTCAAGAAAACAGTTGACAAATTCGGCAAAATAAATATATTAGTCAACAATGCCGGGATCACCAGAGACGGCCTTTTAATGAGGATGAGCGAAGCGGACTGGGATGCGGTGCTTTCGGTGAACCTGAAAGGCGCGTTCCTCTGCTCAAGGGCCGCTTCCAAGGTAATGATAAAACAGAGGTACGGCAAGATAATCAACATAGCTTCGATAGTGGGCATAAGGGGCAACGCGGGCCAGGCGAATTACGCGGCTTCAAAAGGCGGGCTCATAGCGCTAACAAAAACACTGGCAAAGGAGCTCGGGTCCCGCAATGTGCTGGTGAACGCGATAGCCCCGGGTTTTATCAGGACGGACATGACCGATAAACTGTCTGAGGATTCCCAGAAAGCCATTCTTTCGAGGATCCCTTTAAATAGATTCGGCGAGGCCGCCGACGTGGCCAAAACTGCGCTTTTTTTGCCGGGTGCAGAATCGGATTACGTGACCGGCGCTGTTTTGCAGGTTGACGGCGGGATAGTAATGTAAAAAAGGAGGTTCAATTAGATGGCAGTTAACATGGAAAGAATTAAAGCGATTATAGCAGAGCAACTGGGTGTAAAGCCGGAGGAAGTTACGGATCAGGCTAAATTCATCGAAGACCTCGGTGCGGATTCTCTTGATACGGTCGAGCTTGTCATGGCGCTGGAAGAGGAATTCGGCATAGAGATCCCGGACGAGGACGCGGAGAAGATGGTCTCCGTCGGGGACGCGGTAAAGTATATAGAAGAAAAAGCTGTCAAGTAGTTTAAAACTTAAGTTCATATAATGTGCACCGCTAAGAGAAGGGTGGTGGTGACCGGTGTTGGTGTCATCTCGCCTATCGGAAACAGTAAAAAAGAATTCTGGACTGCGCTGCTTCAAGGTAAAAACGGAGCGGACCGCCTTAAGGCATTCGATCCGTCCAAATTTACCACCCAGATAGCCGCAGAAGTAAAGGATTTTGACCCGCTAAAGCATTTTCCTTCCGCAAAAGAAATACGGCACATGGACAGGTTTGTCCAGTTCGCGCTGGTTACCGCGAAAGAGGCATTTGCTGACAGCGGCCTTGATATGCAGAAGGAAGACCCGAATCGGTGCGGCGTAGTGATCGGTTCCGGCATAGGCGGGCTGCACACATTTGAGACCCAGCACCTTAATTATCTGGAGAAAGGGCCTTCGCGTATATCGCCGTTCCTGATCCCGATGCTGATAGTAAATATGGCGTCGGGAGAGGTCTCCATATCATTGGGTTTTAAAGGGCCGAATTCGTGTGTTGCGACCGCCTGCGCGTCCGGGAACCACGCGATAGGGGATGCCTTAAGGCTCATCCAGCGGAACGACGCCGATATCATGATCACGGGCGGGGCCGAAGGCTGTATCACGCCTATGGGCTTCGGAGGGTTTTGCTCCTGTAAGGCGCTCTCCCGCAGAAATAACGACCCGAAGGCCGCCAGCCGGCCGTTTGACAAAGAACGGGACGGGTTTGTAATGGGAGAAGGCGCCGGGCTCCTGATCGTTGAAGAGTATGAACGCGCCAAAAAAAGAGGCGCCAACATATATTGCGAGATCTCCGGCTACGGCATGAGCGGGGATGCCTACCACATAACCGCGCCTGATCCAGACGGTGAAGGCGGCAGAAGATGCATGGAAAACGCTGTTATAGACGCAGGCGTGAACCCCAACGAGGTTGATTACATAAACGCGCACGGCACATCAACGCCGATGAATGATAAGGTAGAGACGCTTGCGATTAAGCGGCTCTTTAAGGATCACGCGAAAAAGCTTATGGTAAGTTCCACAAAGTCCATGACAGGCCATCTTCTTGGCGCCGCAGGCGGCGTTGAGGCGATCGCCTGCGCCATGGGCATAAAAGAGGGCGTTGTTCCGCAGACGACCAATTATCAGTACCCTGACCCGGAATGCGACCTGGATTATGTCCCGAATACCCCCCGTAAAAAGCAGATCAAGGTAGCGCTCTCCAATTCATTAGGCTTCGGCGGCCACAACGCCACAATTGTCCTGCGCAAAATATAAGCCGACAAAAAGCCCCGCTAATATAAATTTTTGACATTTGCCGTTATAATGATATAATTACACTATAAAGGGGAAATATGGCGAGCGGAGAAACGCTTTTATTAGGCGAGATGCTGGTGGCCAAGGGCCTTATTAACGTTTCAGAGCTGGAAAGGGCCCTTCAGGAGCACAAAAGGACCGGCGATTTTTTAGGCGCGACGCTTGTTAAGCTCGGACTTATAAACGAAGAAGTTCTCATGCCTGTCCTTTCGCAGCAGCTCGGCATACGCTGCATCAAGATCGCCGATCTGAAGATAGACCCCGCCGTTATATCCAAGATGCCCGCCAAGTTCGCTTCGCATTACAAGATGATGCCGATAAATTTACAGGACAATATCCTTACTGTCGGAGTTTTAAACCCGCTTGACATGCACACGCTGGACGACATCAGGCTTTTATTGGACTGCGAAATAGACGCTGTGCTGTGCGGGGAAAAGGACATACTGGATGCCATACGTAAATACTACGGCATAGGCGCGGAAA
>JAPLLL010000127.1 GCA_026387595.1 Candidatus Omnitrophota bacterium | reverse complement strand
ATATGGATAGCGCACAGTAGCCGGTTTTTTAAACGCCCAGTACAATACCTCTTTTATGATCTTGCCGGGCCGTATCATCTCATCACCAGGAATCCTTTTATAACCAGGCTTATCAGGACCTGTAAAAACGCAAGCGGCGCGAAAACCCTCCAGCATAAACTAACCATCTGGTTCAGCCGCAGCCGCGCCACAACCGAATGCGCCACAGCGATAAGGGCGGTTATGAACAGTATCTTTGCGATGAATATCATGAAACTGAGCGCCGCGTTATGGACAAAACCGAACGGCAAAAAGACCGCGGCCAGGAGCGACGAGCCCACGACCATTTCCATGTTCAGGACCGTCCTTAGAAATGCCAGGAACCTTCCGCCGTATTCCGTAAACGCGCCTGCGACGATCTCTGTTTCTGCTTCCGGGATATCAAACGGCACTTTTTCCAGTTTGCCCAAAAGCGCGATCAGCGCGATAAAAAATCCCGGCAGGGTAAACAGCCAGCACCACGGATGCGCCAGGTAGAAAACAGTCATCTCGCTAAGTGACCATGTATTCGCAAGAAGCGAGGATGACAAGATGCACATGAACAGCGGCACCTCGTAGGCAAAGAACTGCGTGAGCGTGCGCACTGCCCCTATCATCGAAAATACCGACCTTGAATACCACCCGCCAAGGAAAAATACCAGCGTAGGGATGGTTAAAAGATAAAACACGACGATTATGTCCCCGCTGAACGAAAATAACGCCTGTTTGTTCCATAGCGGTATATAAAGAAAGGCTGTAGCCGCGGCAGCCAGCGCAAATACCGGCCCCAGTTTAAAAACCGCAACATCCGATTCCTGCGGCACGACATCTTCTTTCCCAAGCAGTTTAATGAAATCCGCCAAGGGCTGGTACCACGGAGGCCCGATCCTGTTCTGCAGCCTGGCGCATAGTTTCCTGTCTACGAATTCAATGGCCATGCCGAAAATAAAAAGGAACAGCAGGCCCGGGAATACCAATATATTGAACAGCTCTTTCAGCATGCGTTTATCCTAAGCAATTCTCCAGCTTCCTGTTAAGCCGCGAAAAGTCCACGCCCTTTTTAGCGTACCACTCGATCCCTTTAAGGCGCAGATCTTCCCACGCAACCGTCTTTTTGGTCCTTGTGAGTGGATTTTTCAGCTGGATCATCCTGTCCGTGCATGAAAAACACGGATCGATAGCCGCTATTACTATAGGAAGGTCGGCAAGATATCCGTCCTCAAGCATGTGCGCGACGGCCTGCACATTCGCCAGCGTAGGCGCCCTGATCTTTACCCTGTCAGGCATTTCAGTGCCGTTTGATTTTACATAGTGCACGTCCTCGCCCCTTGGCGCTTCATAACGGCCAAGGGCCTCGCCTGCAGGTATCTTTCGCGGCGCCTTTACAGTGATCGGCCCTTCGGGCAGCTGCTTTAAACCCTGCCTTACTATGTTATACGATTCCATAAGTTCCTTAAGGCGGACCAGTGTGCGGCCGTAGACATCGCAATGATCATCAGTGATAACATTGAATTTTATCTCATCATACGCCGCGTAAGGATCATCCCTTCTTGTATCGCGGTCAACGCCTGAGGCGCGGCCGGTCGGCCCGACTGTTGAGAGCCTTATTGCGTCCTCTTTTGACAGCTTGCCTACGTTGGATAACCTTTCAAGCATTGTTGATTCTTTACGCGCCAGGTCAATGTAATATTTCGTGCGTTCCTCCAACTTATCCATCCCTTTCACGATCGCTTTTATCTGCTCGGGCTCGATATCCCTCCTTACCCCGCCTATCGTATTAATGCCGTAGTTCACCCTGTTGCCCGTGACCAGGGCCAGAAGGTCCATTACTATTTCCCTGTCCCGCCAGGTATACATAAGCAGCGTGTCAAATCCTATCTCATGGCCTGCCACACCCAGCCACAGAAGATGGCTGTTCACGCGCTCCATCTCGCCTATGATCGTGCGTATATATTTTGCGCGCCTGGGCACTTCAAGCCCCGCTATTTCCTCAACCGCCTGCACAAAGCACGTGGAATGCGCATGGGAACATATGCCGCATACCCTTTCTATAAGATATAGGCCCTGGATATACGTCTTTTCCTCGCATGCCTTTTCTATGCCGCGGTGGTTGTAGCCCACCTTTACGCCGACAGCGGTTATCTTTTCCCCTCTTAATGTTATAAGTTCAGCGCTGGATGCTGCGGCCCTATCGGGATATCTACATCGCCGTATTCATGGTCATGCATTTTTAGCCTCCCTCTTCCACTCTTTACGCAATGGGTATTGGCCCTGGGGCCAATTATCAGGAAGAGGATATCTGCGGCCTTCGTTAAGGCCGTCCACTTTTATTCCCAGCAGGTCCATAAGCTCCCTTTCATAGATATCTGCGGAAGCAAAATAACCTGTTATGGTTTTTACCGTAGGGTTTTCCCTTGGGATGCGGGTCCGCAGGCTGAATACGGCACCGCCAAAATTGCTTATATGGTATATTACCGCAAAAGTGTTATTACCCTCGTCCATGCCTGTGATGGCGCAAAGGCTGATAAAGCCTGCCTGCCTGACAAGGTAGTCAAAAACTTCGGTAAAGTGCCCTATAGCCACGTCCGCGAATATGCGCCGCTCCCGCTTTATGGTAACGGCGTTATCCATATAGTTAAATTTTTCGATCAGTTTCTGCTTTATATCTTCCTCGTTACTCATTTTCGATTTCTCCGATTTGCTATGGTTTTCCTATTGGCAAATCGTCCCGAGCCTTTGAGTCTTTCATGCAAGGCGAGGGACCTTCCAAACTGGCCAGCAACTTTACAAGGCCGTCGATAAGCGCCTGCGGGTTCACAGGACAGCCCGGTATATAAATTGACACCGGTATGACAGTATCTATGCCGCCTTCCACATTATAACAGCAGCCAAAAACACCTCCGCTTGAGGCGCAGCTGCCCACTGCAATGACAAATTTTGGCTCAGCCATCTGTTCATAGATCCTGAGCAGCCGGCATTCCACCTGTTTGGTAACAGGGCCAGAACATAAAAGTATGTCCGCGTGCCTGGGTGTTCCCTTTAACAGGACGCCGAAACGTTCCAGGTCGTAGCGGGGCGTAAGCGATGCTATGATCTCTATGTCGCAGGCATTGCATGCGCCGGTATTAAAATGCAGCACCCACGGCGACTTGATCCTGCCCCAGTTTATGATCTTTTTAATAATTGCCATCAGTCCTCTACCTCCCTGAGCAGCGTCAGCAGGCCTATGACAGCGCCCGACAGGAAAATAACGGCAATGACGATCGCTCTGACAGCATTGGTTTCAAGGGGCAACGTGGCAATTACCAGCGCCACTACGTGCAAAATAGTAAAAAAGAAGGCGAACGGGAAAAAACTGCTGTAGTCAGGCTGGATCATATGCTCATTAAAATCTTCGCCGCAGGCGTAAGACTTCTTCGAACCCTCCGTCTGTTGCTTATTTGATCTGAAGCTGCATCTTGCAAAAAGGCGGAGCATAAGGATCCCGGCAGCCAATATTATCAGGAACGCAAACGGCGGCATAAGCAAGGTTTTAACGTTCATTGCCTCATCCTTTTAGATCGGTCAGTTTTCTTGCGTCAATAGCCCCGTTATGCCTGAATACCCACAGGATAACGCCTCCGGCAACAACCATTACAACCACCTCAATAACTATAAGCGTTATTACGAATGCCTGCGCTAAAGCGGTGTTGCCGGTCAGATAACCCGCTAGTATGATGAGCAGCGTGGCGCCTTTTATCAGGACCTCAACGCCTATAAGCGCCCTGAGCAGATTAAACGTAGCTAATATGCAATACACGCCTATAATGAACAACAACGAGATAAAGATCCCGAAAAACCAGAAGGCCTGCATGGCTGTTTCGTTCATTTGGGCTTGTCCTTTGGCTGTTTTACCTTAAACAGCGTAACCACACCGAAAGCGCCGATCAATAATATTATTATCTGGCCGAACAGGTCAGACTGCCTAAGGTTCCATAATACATGGCGCACATCAGTCACGGCTGGGGCCTGCGGTAATATAAAATCAGCAGCTATCTTATACCTGCTAAGCAGCACAACTGTTATCACCAGAATAACCGGCAGATACCAGAACCTTGAAAAGATCTCTTTCTTTCTTTCGAGATAGGCCTCCCAGCTCAGCCGCTTTGTAAAACTGATAGTGGTGATGAAAATAACCGGTATGAGCCCGGCGCAAACCGAAAGCTCAAATACCGCTGCCAGGGGCGAGTTCATCCGGAACATAAGTATTGAAACTATAACACTGGTAAGGGCGAGCCCCACCACTGCCTTTAACATCCTGGCAGCCACGACAGCCCAGAAAGCGGCCAGGACCAGACAAATAAGAAGTATCAGATCTATCATCATTTCACCATAATATGTTTTTTAACGGGGCCAGGGTTTTCAGCATAAAAGGAAAGCCAAGGCCGACGCCGAGTATGACCAGGGCAAGCGCTACCTGTGTAATTACAAGGCCGGTCCCTGCCTCCTGTACGGCTTCAAGTCCCGGACGCAGCTTCCCGAAAAATACGCGGCGCTGCATCGATAAAAAGTACGCAAGCGTAAGCACGCTAGCCAAAAGCGCTATTGCAGCGTAACCATGCATGCCTGATGTCCAGAGCGCAACCACAATAAGCAGCTTGCTCCAGAAACCCGACAGCGGCGGTATGCCTGCAGTCGATAAAAATGCGATCAATGACGTCATGCCCGTAAACGGCATCCTTGAGGTAAGCCCTCCCATTTTGTCCATATCCACAGTGCCCAGCTTCTGCTCCATTACAGCGGCATTTGTAAAGAGCAGGGATTTAAAAACCGCGTGATTGAAAAAATGCAGCGCGGCGCCGGCTATGGCAAGTTTTGTCCCGCATCCCAGGCCGATTATGATGTAGCCGACTTGGCTTATGGATGAATACGCAAGCATCCTTTTAAAATCTTTCTGGCCAATGGCTGCCAGCGCGCCAAAAACTATTGACAGCGCCCCGGCAAACATAAGAATATCCCGTATTACCGGTGTAAAACCAAAGACCGACATGACAAGTTTCATCAGCACATACACGCCGGATACCTTTGTTATTATTCCGGCTAAAAGCACTGATACTGCGGACGGAGCGGCGGAATACGCGTCAGGCAGCCAGCCATGGAACGGCACTAGCCCTGATTTTATGAAAGGCCCGCATAGGAACAGCGCAACAGCAAGTTTGACAAATACGCTGCCGCTTGAGGCCTTTAACGCTGCCGAAACAACATCAAAGGAAGTGCTGCCTGAGACCAGCAATATCAGGGCTACGGATGAAAGCATAAGCGCGCTTGCAATGGTCGAGATAATAAGATATTTGAAGGCGCCTTCCAGCGCGGTCTTTTCCCTCTGTACCGCGATAAGTATAAAGGATGAGAGCGCCGTGACCTCTATGAACACATACATGGAAAACAGGTCTGTAAGCAAGGCAAGCGCATTCATGCCTATAAGCGCGGTAAGAAGCAGGTTAGTGAAATGGAACCTGTCCGGCCTGTTCGCCAGGGTATATTTTCCGATGATCAAAGAAACGAGCCCTACGATCCCTATCGTCAGGAAAATCACCAGGCTCAGGTTATTTACGGAAAAATTTATCGCAAAGAAATTCGCGAACAGGTCCTCTTTCATGCCCCAGAAGACTGAGGGATGCAGAAGAACTGCCAATATTTGCAGCACAAATAATGATGCTGTCAGCCAGAACGCAAGCCTTCTCGCGCCTTTAACCGGCAGGTTAACCGCGATCAGGCAAAAAAACGGAAGCAAGATAAATAACGAAAGCAATCTCTTCTCCTTATTTTAAAGCAAACAATAAAACCGCCGCAGTGCCTAAAATGGACCACGCAATGTAAACCGGATAATATCCGGTATGCATGCCTCTTATCACTTTCGAAAAGGCATGGGCAGCGCCTGTTAACAAGCTGTCATAAACCCAGTCTATTGCCCTGTCAATGCGCCAGATGATCCTGGCTGCAAACTGCGCGAATTTCATGCCTATTTCATATGGGTCAAAATATCGCTTCTCAGCCATTGAATATATCTGGGACAGGCCTGGGGCGTAATGAATATGGTCCACTGCCTTAAGGCCCGCCCCTGTTCTTTTTACGCCAAAAATATGATTCGCCAGCGCGCCTATCAACACTATAACCGTTACCAGAACAAGCGTTATATTATGCGGAAACCCGCTATAGTCATGGCCTTCGAGCCGGGCTTCGCCCAGCACAGGCTGTATAAGTTTATTTATCGGAAGATAATTATACAAACCGAAAAGCACGCAGATAAGCGCGATGACCATCATGGGAAACAGCATCGCAAACGAGGCTTCTTTAACGCCTTTGTTCTTATCGTTTATTTTACCGAGAAACGCCGCGTGCCCAAGTTTTAAAAACGACGCGGCCGTAAAAAATGAGCCTGCAACAGCCGCAACATAAAAGATACAGCCCCTAGACAACGCTCCGTCATAAACAAGTTCCCTGGAGAAAAATCCGTTAAACGGCGGCACGCCTGATATGGCAAGCGCGGTAATGACAAAACAGGCAAATGTAACAGGCATCCTGGACCTTAGCCCGCCCAATTCTTCGAGATTAGTCGTGCCTGCCTGTTTCTCGACCGAGCCGCCCGTAAGGAACAGGCAGCTTTTGTATAACGCATTATTTATCATGTGGAACAGCCCGCCTATGATCCCGGCAGGCACTGCTGTGCCGATGCCCAGGATCATATAACCCACCTGGCTTATGGCATGGTAGGACAAAAGTCGCTTATAGTCTTTCTGAACGAGCGCCATCATTACCGCAAGGATTATGGTTACAGCGCCTATTGTCATGAGCAACACGCTGACCCATGAGCCCGGGTTCAGCTGGAACAGGTCTAGCGAGATCCTTGTAAGAAAATAAATGCCCAGGAGCTTTTCAAGCGCAGCAGGGACGAGCGCCATGAACGGCAGCGGCGCATCCACTGCAGCGTCAGGTATCCAGGTATGGAACGGCATTGCCCCGCCCTTGGAAATTGCGCCTATCATTAACAATATGAACGCGACACTGCCCAGGCCGCCCAACGGAAGATTTATTTGTGACATCGTCAGCGTGCCGGCAAGTTTTCCCGTAAGGGCAATGCCTGTCATCATGCACAGATCGGTAATGCCCACGATAATAAACGCCTTTGTCGCGGTCTTGAACGCGGACTTATTCCCTATTATGATCATGCCGAAAAGCGCAAGCAGCAGGCCTTCCCAGAATAATAATAAAACCAGGAGATTGTCCGCAAGTACCGCGCCTGCGGCAAATGAAAGCGTCAGAAGAAAATAAGCGTAAAACTGGCCCAGGGAATTCCTGTCCCGCATGAACACCGTAGAGTAAAGCGTGACCAGGAACCCGAAACTCGCTACGGAAAGCATTATGAACGCGCTGAAGTGGTACAGCCTAAGAGAAAACTCAAAGCCGATCCCTAACCACGGAGCTGAAAAAGAAATTTGCCTGCCCCAAAGCGCTGCCGAGATCAGGAGATTGATCAGCGTGGCGGCTAAAGCGATCATGGCCTGCGCAGGCCGCAGGTTTCTCGGCGTCAGAATACAAATGATCGCCGCTGCAAGCGGTATAATTATGGGAAGAAATAATAAATTTTGCGTCATTTTACCATTCCCATCATCTGCCAGACAGCGTCCTGCACAAACTTATACGGGTACCAGACAAGTATGCCGCTTATCAAGGAAAGAACTCCAAGCGACGCTACTGTGAAAACCATGGTTGGGCTGGCCTCTTTTACCTGCGGTGAGCGCGCTTCGCCCAGGAATACCATATTAAACACCCTGAAAAGGTACAATATCGTCATGAATGCTGCGACAAGGAACGCTGCCGTAATGAATAAATGGCCGCTCTTGATTGCGCCGGAAAATACCAGATATTTACTAAAAAAACCGCCGAACGGCGGTATGCCCATTACTGAAAAGGAACATAGCAAAAATGCTATCGCCGTAACCGGCATTGTCTTGATGAGCCCGCCTAATTTAGTGATGTCCCTTATTTTCGTATTCTGCTCGATTATGCCTGCGCACAAGAACAGGCCTGCCTTGGCTATGCCGTGCATAAGGATATATAACAGGCCGCCGACAACGGCCATCTCGTTGCCGATGGCAAGCCCGAAGAAGATGAAACCTATCTGGCTTATCGTTGAAAACGCGATAAGCCGTTTCAAATCGGTTTCAATAAACGCTGCGCCGGCGGATATGATCGCACTTAAAAAAGCTATGACCGGCACAACCGTATGCCAGAACTGTTCCATGTTAAACGTGGCCAGAAAAAGCCTGGCAAAAACATACACGCCTATCTTGACCAAGATAGCCGCATGCAGGAGCGCTGTAACAGGCGACGGCGCAACACCTGCGTCCGGAAGCCAGGTATGGAACGGGAGCGTTGCCGATTTAGAAAATATGCCGGCGAGTATCAGTAATACCGCAAGGTTTGCTATCGGGGATGTTTTTAAATTTTCTTTTATTGCCGCAAGATCAAAAGAGCCTGTTGTCTGATAGATCATTATAAAACCGATAAGCATGGCCAGGGCGCCGAATGCAGTTACCAGGAACGCCTTGTCCGCTTTCAACACATATTCCCTGTCCCTGAAAAACCCTATCAGCCGCCAGCTGGTTATGGCTGTGATCTCCCAGAAAACATAAAGCAATATGAGATTGGACGAAAATACCAGGCCCATCATTGCGCCCAGGAACAATACCACCATGAAATAATATTCGTTCTGGTCCCGGTAATGGCTGATATAGTCAAATGAATACAGGATAATAAGCGAGCTTAAAAACGAGGATACAAGACCCATGAATACGGCCAGCATGTCCGCCTTTAGGGCAAGGCCGAAAAATAAAACCGGTTCCGGACTGTCCCCTTTCAAGACCGCAAAGGCCAGGATCGCGCAGGCAATAAAAGGCACAACAGCGGCAATGAGCGAAAGGACATTCCTTGCCTGTTTGGAAAATTTGCCTATAAGCGGTATGAACAAAACTGCTATAAGCGGCGCTGCAACTGCGGTTATAAGTAAAAACTGTGTACTCATCAATTCATTTAGCTTAAGGGGCCTTCCAGCGAAACCTACCAGAAGACCCCTGTTTTTTCCACTACAAGGATATAATCATATCATAAATACTTTAGTTGTCAATCCAGAAACGCTTAAAAAATGCGGAAGGAGGGAGTTGAACCCTCATGGTGTTACCCATACGGTCCTGAGCCGTACGCGTATGCCAGTTCCGCCACTTCCGCGATTTGCTCTCGTTTTCTCTAAGCAAATCGTCCCGAGCACCCATTGTAACCACTGCTTAAGTGCGAGGGACAAATTGCTGTTTTATTTCTTCATCCCGCCGCAGGTCGGACACTTGTGCATCATCATCATCTTGCCGGCGCCCGGCATCTGGCCCATGCACGGGCCCTTCTTAAACAACACGCCGCAGACAGGTTTGCAGAGCGCGATAATGACGCTTGCGACAATAATTACGCAACCTATCCAATAACCAAGTTCCTTAAGAAAACCTTTTTTCTCGTCCGCCTTAAGGCAGACCCAATAACCTAACGCCATAGTTGCAAGTAACATTGGAAGCTTCACCATGCCACCCATATGTCCCATCATGTTTCACCCTCCCTCATTTTTACCGTGATATCTTCGTTACCTTGTATTTTAAAGTCCCAACAGGAACGTTTATTTCAATGATGTCACCTGTTTTGTGGCCCAACAAAGCCTTACCCACAGGCGAATTGATCGAGATCTTGTTCTGCGAAATATCAGCCTCTTCCTGATTAACCAAAGTATATACTATTTCCTCGCCCGAGTCCATATCCTTTAGCGTGGCCGCCGCGCCCAGATAGGCCTTGCTTTTATCCATTTTCGTGTCGTCAAGAATAGTGACCTGGCTAAGTTGGGCCTCAAGTTCCGCTATTCTTTTTTCCAGAAGTGCCTGGGCCTGCTTGGCGGAATCATACTCGGCGTTCTCGCGCAGATCGCCCAGCCCGCGCGCGAACTCAAGCTGTTTTGAGATCTCCCGCCGCTTGGTTTTTGTAAGATACCCCAATTCTTTGTGCAGCTTTTCGTAACCCTCGCGGGTCAAATAAATAGGCTTCATCTTCTAAGCCTTTTCTAATGAATGCTTAGACAGTGCATGCTTAATCGGGATCGGGTAATCGCCCGTAAAACAGCAGATACAGAATTCTTCTTTCGGAAGCGCCATAGAGGAAAGCATGCCCTCCAGGCTCAGATAGCCAAGGCTGTCTAAGCCCACAAAATCGCGTATCTGTTCAACGCTCATGGAAGAAGCGATAAGTTCCTCTTTTGTGGGAAAATCTATCCCGTAATAGCATGGGTGCCTTAGCGGGGGACAGCTTACGCGCATGTGCACTTCTTTTGCGCCGGCGTCGCGCAGGGCCTTTACCCTTGCCTTTGAAGTTGTGCCGCGCACTATAGAATCTTCAACTATAACAACGCGCTTTCCCTTTAAAACTTCTTTTACAGGATTTAATTTGATCTTCACGCCGAAATCCCTTATGTGCTGCGTAGGCTGGATAAACGTCCTGCCCACATAATGGTTCCTCACGATACCCATTTCAAAAGGGATCCCGGAAGCTTCGGCGTAGCCGAGCGCCGCATAATTGCCCGAATCCGGGACCGGCATGACCATGTCCACGTCAGCCGGGTGCTCTTTAAAAAGCTGCGCGCCCAGTTTTTTCCTGGCAAAATACACGCTGTTTCCGAAAATATTTGAGTCGGGCCTGGCAAAATATATATATTCAAAGATACAAAATGAATGTTTGACTTTCGGGAACGGGCTCACGGAATTTATGCCCCTTTTATTTATAAAAACTATTTCGCCCGGTTCTATGTCCCTCACATACCGCGCCTGGACAAGGTCCAGCGCGCAGGTCTCGGACGCCAGGACCCATGAGCCGTCTATCTGGCCCAGGCACAACGGCCTGAAACCGTTAGGGTCGCGCACGCCTATGATCTGATCTTTCGTCAGTAAGACCAGCGAATAAGCGCCTCTTATTTTTGAAAGGGCGTCTATCAATTTATCCTTTAGATTGGGTTTCTTTGAATGCGCTATCAAGTGCAGTATTATCTCGCTATCCATCGTGGTCTGGAATATCGTGCCTTGTCGTTCCAGTTTAGCGCACAGCTCGACCGAGTTGACAAGATTTCCGTTATGGCCCAGCGCAAAGGTATCGTTCGCGTATTCCGCGACAAACGGCTGCGCATTCTTTAATATTGACGAGCCGGTCGTAGAATAACGTACATGCCCTATAGCGAGATTCCCGGAAAGGGCCTTCATATTTTCGTTGTTAAAAACATCCGCGACAAGTCCCATGCCTTTGAATTGGCGCACATCTTTTTCATCGGAAGACACTATGCCTGCGCTCTCCTGGCCCCTGTGCTGCAGCGCATAAAGGCCCAGATACGTGAGCCGGGCCGCGTCCTTGTGGCCGTATACGCCGAATAATCCGCAATACTCCTTAAGGCTATAGTTCTTTTTTTGCATATTCCACTCCGCTTTTAAATATCGCAAGCCCGTCGCCCTCGCCGTTTTTCGGCATCCTGGTCCAGCGCGGGTGCTGCGTTGCCTCAATGCACCTTTCCGGATGCGGCATAAGCCCGAATATCCTGCCGGTCTGGTCGCATATCCCGGCGATATTGTCCATGGAGCCGTTAGGGTTGACAGGATAGCCGCCGAAATGGCCGTTTTGATCCGCATACCTGAAGGCCACAAGTCCTTCGGAATCAATAAGTTTCAGGATCGTCTCGTTCTTTGTCACGAACTTACCCTCTCCATGCGCTACAGGCAGGTATATTATTTCCTTGGAAACGCCCTTGGTCCACACGCATTTGGAATTTGAATTTTTTAAATAGACCCACCTGTCCTCAAACCTGGCTGAATCGTTCAGCGTGAGAGTTACCTCCATGTTAAATTCGGCGTCCAGGTTAGGCAGAAGGCCGGCCTTTACAAGGACCTGAAAACCGTTGCATATGCCGATGATAAGTTTCCCGTCGCGGATAAATCTTTTCAGGTCGTATTCCATTTTATATTTAAGCTCGTTAGCCAGGATCTTTCCGCTTGCGATGTCATCCCCGTACGTGAATCCGCCCGGGATGGCAAGCATGTTATAGTTCTTAAGCTCCTTTTCGCCTTTTACAAGCTGGTTTATGTGGACGAGCTCCGCTTTTGCGCCGGCCTTCTCAAACGCGAACGCGCTCTCTGCGTCGCAATTCGTTCCCGCAGCCCGTAAAATTATTGCCCTTGCTTTTCCCATTTTCTAGAAGTTCCTGAATGTGTCCTGCCAGGCGCTCTTAAGTTCTTTTAAAGATGCGTCTACAACAATCGTTTTACCGTCTACACTTATAACTTTAAACTTTTCACTGTTTTTAACTTCTCCCAGCAGCCCGGTCGGGACATCTTTCATCGCGGCCCTGAATTTTTTCTTATTCTTGCGCGGGACCTCGACTATGAATCTGGTATTGGATTCCGAAAAAAGCAGCGTATCATTCCGCTTGTGATCGCCCTTAAACGGCACCTTATCAAGCTTTATCTCCATCCCGAACCCGCCTGCAAACGCCATTTCAGCGCAGGCAACGCCGATACCGCCTTCCGAACAATCGTGGCAGGCACGTACAAGGCCCTTATCAACGACGGCGGATAATTTTTCCATTACCCGTTTGCCGTATCTGGTATTTACCTTCGGAACAGAACTCCCTACGCTGTCGTTTATATAATAATAATGCGAACCGCCCATTTCGTCATACGTATTGCCTACTACAAAAATAAGGTTTCCCTCTTCCTTCAAGTCCATGCTGATCGCCTTTGTTACGTCTTCCATTACTGACATGGCCGAGATCAAAAGCGTTCCCGGGATGGCGATGGATTCCCCGCCCACGCCTGCGGCATATTCATTATTCAGACTGTCTTTTCCCGAAATGAACGGAACGCCGTAGCCTTTGGCGATATCGTAACAGGCAAGCGCCGCCCTGACAAGGCTGCCCAGCCGGTCCGGTTTGTCCGTATTGCCCCAGCAAAAGTTATCAAGTATCGCGACCTCTTTTAACGAGCCGCCTACAGCGATTATCTGTCTGAGCGCCTCATCGATAACAGATGCTGCCATCCAGTAAGGGTCAATAAGCCCATACCTGGGATTTATACCGTTTGATATTATAAGGCCCTTTTTGGAACCAAGCACCGGTTTCACGATGCAGGCGTCCCCGGGCGAATCATTGTCTTTACCGACCAGCGGTTTTAGCACGCTTGAGCCCTGCACCTCATGGTCGTACTGCCTGATTATCCATTCCTTGCTTGCCACATTGTAGCTGGCCAATATCTTAAGAAGCGAGGGCGTGAGGTCCTTCGGTTCTTTTATCTGCGGCCCGGATATGACTACAGGTTTCCATTCGGCCGGCCGTTTCATCTTCGGAAGGCCGTCATGCAAAAATCCCATACCAAGGTCGCAGACCTTTTTCCTGTTATAAAACAACTCAAGCCGCTTTGTTTTTGTAAACTCGCCTATGACAGTCGCATCCACATCTTCCTTATTAAATACCTCCAGCAGGGCGTCCACCTTTTTGGGGTCAACCGCAAGCGTCATGCGCTCCTGGGCTTCCGATATCCATATCTCGGTATAGGTCAGGCCCTTATACTTCAGCGGTATCCTTTCAAGGTATACCTTAACACCCGTTTCCTCACCCATCTCGCCGACTGCGCTGGACAAGCCGCCCCCTCCGCAATCCGTGATCGCCCTGTACAGGTCCCTGTCCCTTGCCTTAAGAAGCGTATCAGTAACCTTTTTTTCGGTGATCGGGTTGCCTATCTGCACCGCTGAGCCTGATATGGTCTCGGACTCTGTGGTCAGCTCGCCCGATGAAAAAGTTGCGCCGTGAATGCCGTCCCTGCCCGTGCGGCCGCCAACCAGTACAACAAGGTCACCGGGCAGTATCTTTTTCGTGGACCTGTCCTTCGGTATAAGGCCTGCGTTGCCGCAAAAGACAAGCGGATTGCCTACATATGTTTCGTCGAATAACACGGCGCCATTCGCGGTCGGGATACCCATCCTGTTGCCGTAATCGCGCACGCCCGCCACAACGCCCTTCATGACCCGTTTCGGGTGCAGCGTGCCCTTCGGCAGTTTGTCGTGCGGATAATCCGGCGGGCCGAAACAGAATACATCGGTATTCAATACCGGCTTTGCGCCCCTGCCCGTGCCGAGCGGGTCCCTTATAACACCGCCTATGCCCGTGCCCGCGCCTCCGTACGGCTCAAGCGCGGACGGATGGTTATGCGTCTCAACCTTGAAACAGACGTTGTATTTCGAATCGAATTTTATAACGCCCGAATTATCCTTGAAAACCGAAACACACCAGGATTTGTTCAGTTCTTTCGTAACTTTCATTACTGTTTCTTTTAATAGATTGTCAAAAATCCTGATTTTATCATTTTCTTCCTTATATTCTATTATGCCCCTGAGCGTTTTATGCTTACAGTGTTCTGACCAGGTCTGGGCAATGGTCTCAAGTTCGCAATCGGTAGGGTTCCTGCCGAGTTTTCTGAAATATTCTTTTATCGTTTTCATTTCGGACAGGTTAAGGAACAGTTGTCCCCGTTTGCTTATCTCGGAAAGTTTTATATCATCCGCGGAAAGGATATCCACGTTTATAAGTTTGAATTTATACGGGGCGACCTCGCCCTTCTGGATCTTCATATCAGCTGTCTCGCTATGCGAATCGCCTATGTGTTGGATGACTTTGTTATACAGGAGTTTCTCGCCTATGAAGTCAAGTTCGGAATCCGAGATACCGCCTTTGATAATATATTTTTTCGCGGTCTTTACGGAACTTACGCCCGGTATGCCGAGGTCGCGTATTCCTTTCTTGGTCGATTCCTCAACAGGGTCCATCACGCCCGGTTTATAACAGACCTCCAGGATGTGCGTGTCTTTTTGCTATAGGATCCGCCAACAGCTCGCTTGATATGCGTTTTATCTGCGATTCGCTTACATTGCCTTCTATGACAAAGACATCCGCCACCCTGACGCTTGCAATTCCCTGTATGTTCAGGTCAGCGATATCTTTTTTTATGCCTTCGCCGCTGGCGTCAAAGACGCCGGGCTTATTTTGTATTTCCACTCTCCAGAACATATTCTATTCCCATTCTATCGTCGCGGGTGGCTTTGAACTAATGTCGTATACGACGCGGTTAATGCCCTTGACCTCGTTTATGATCCTGTTAGATATCCTTGCAAGAAGTTCCTGCGGCAGCCTTGCCCAATCCGCTGTCATGCCGTCCACGCTTGTAACCGACCTTATTGCCGCAACATTCTCATACGTGCGTTCATCGCCCATGACCCCGACGCTCTTTACCGGCAGGAGGACACAGAAGGTCTGCCATGTCTTTTTGTAAAAGCCGGCCTTCCGTATTTCGTCTATCAGGATAACGTCTGCCTCCCTTAAAAGGTCAAGCCGTTTTTTGGTAACATCCCCGAGGATGCGGACCGCGAGCCCGGGCCCGGGGAACGGCTGTCTGTATATCATATCATCCGGCAAACCGAGTTCTTTCCCGGCAAGCCTGACCTCGTCCTTAAACAAGTATTTAAACGGCTCTATAAGTTTCAGATCCATTTTTTCCGGGAGCCCGCCTACATTGTGGTGCGTTTTTATTGTTGCGGACGGCCCGCCGAACGCCGAGCGGCTCTCTATCAGATCAGGGTACAATGTTCCCTGCGCCAGAAATTTTATATTCCCGGCGCCCCTCGCCTCTTTTTCAAAAATGCGTATGAATTCTTTTCCTATTATCTTTCGTTTCTTCTCCGGGTCGGCCACCCCTTTTAACCTGCGCAGGAACGACGCCTCCGCGTCAATGACCCTCAGGTTTATCCTGTAATGCTCCCTGAACTTTTTTGCGACCAGGCTGCGCTCGCCTTTCCTGAGCAGGCCGTTGTCCACAAAAACACAGGTAAGCCTTTTGCCGATTGCCTTATTCAAAAGTACCGCAAGAACCGAGGAGTCCACCCCGCCTGAAAGCGCGCATATTACCTTCTTGGGTCCCACGGTATCCCGTATCTCTTCTATGCTTTGCTTTACAAAAGATTTCATGCTCCAGCTCCTCGTACAGCCCGCGATCCCGTACAGGAAATTCTCAAATATCTTTTTGCCGAGCGGCGTATGAACAACCTCCGGGTGGAACTGGACGCCGTAGATACCTCTCTTTTCATCCGCCATAGCGCAGATGCGCGAACCCGGCGTGGAGCCTATTATACTGAAGCCCTTCGGCAAGCCCGTTACCTTGTCCCCGTGGCTCATCCAGACCGAAAACTTTTTCGGCAGGCCGCTGAACAAAGCGCTGCCTGATCTTCTGATAAATTCGGCAAAGCCGTACTCCCGGGTCCTTGAGCCTTGCACCTTGCCGCCCAGGAGTTTTCCCTCAAGCTGCATACCGTAGCATATGCCCAGGACCGGCACTCCTAAATTAAAAACTCCGGGCACGCACACAGGGCTTTTATCAGCTGTAACGCTTGCCGGACCGCCCGACAGTATGACCGCTTTAGGCAAAAGGCTTGATACGGCCGTCATGTTCACGCCAAAAGGCAGGATCTCACAATACACCTTGCACTCCCTTACCCTGCGCGCGATGAGCTGCGTGTATTGCGAGCCGAAATCAAGTATTACAACGGTCTCTCTTTCCATTTATCTCGTTTCCCTGAGCGCTGCCAGCACCTTATCAAGAGAAAAATTGCCCCCCGGGCATTCTGTTGCCGCGCCTTTTAAATCTTTGTGTCTTCGTATATTATTTACCGGTATATTATATTGTTTCTGAAGAACGCTTATCAGTTTTACCAGCGAATCAAACTGGGCCTGCGAAATATATTCGTTGTTAAAATTCCCCACAAGGCATATCTCGATCTCTTTCGGCCTTTCGATCTGGGCCTGCTTTATCCACCGCCAACCCACTTCGATTTCTCCGTCACCAGAGGCGGTGCCGTTGCCGATCACGAAATGGTAGAACAATCCGCCCATGTTGCGCTGGCGGTGGTTCCGGTCAAATGCCTCGGCATTGCCTTCCGACGTCGCGCTGTGATGTATTGTTATATACTTCCATCTTGAGGAGTAGGACTTTGTCCCGACCAGTTTTTCGACTGTTTCTGTCTGTTCGGGCCTGTAAGGCTCAACCGGCAGCATTGTCTTTGCGCCCGGAATGAATAATTCCTCGCCGACGCCTATCTGGGTGGGGTCCTTTATATTGTTCGCCGCCATGATCTGCTGCATGTCCACATTGTAAGTCTTGGCAATGCGCCATAATGTCTGGTCGGTCCCGACCACATGGTATACGCCGCCGGGTATTGCACCGGCAGGGTGCTGAGTGGGCACGGTCTCGCAACCGCTTAGGAGAATGATAAACACTACGGCCAATATAGGAAGGGATCTATTTGTAAGCACTACTTTTTTAACCTATGTTTATTTCAAGTTTGCGCGTGCGCTGCTTAGCAAGTTCCCAGGCATATTCATACAGATGAAGGCCCTTGCTTGCCGCGATTATCTCGCCGTTTCCAACACCTATCTCTTCAGCCATGTACTGCTTTACAAGTTCAAGCCCGCCGAGATTGGACGGCATGCCGCCCCACAGGTCCCACGACCTGAAATATAAAAAGAAATGGAGCTTGCCATATCTTACGCGTGTATCTATCAGGCGCAGGCACGGCGGATCAGCAAGTTTTATATCCGAGGGCATACCTATTTCCATTACTGCCTGGTTGGTGCCGAAGCCATGCGTTTTATAGATCTTTATGACCTCTTCTATCTGGTTGCAGTCAAGCGGCATCTCGCGCACCATTTTTTTGCCGTTGACTATCTCCTCAACGCGCGCCTTTGGTTCCACGAGCCGCTCTCCGTAAGTATAATCCTCGGTCGCGGTCTTCTGCCCTGTCAATAAATACGCAAGGTACTGCTTGATATAATCCATGCTGGTCGGGGCCGGGATACCGCAGCTTTCCGGCATTATCGGTATGATCTGGTGGCCGGGATTTTTCACGCGCAGCGTGACAAAATCAAATTCAAGCCGGCGTTGCCCCTCGTAGCTTCCGCGCTCTATCTTGTAGACATGGCCGTGTTCGAGTATCTCGGACAGGCACTGAAACCATCCGTCATCCAGGTCAAACGCCTCTATGTGTACTGGCCTTAATTCATTACGCTCTTTTTTCATCAATTTCCCTTGTTTATTATATGAAATTGAAAAGAATTGGAGACCATCCGCGGTTCAAAAATGCAGATGATCTCCAATATGTTTTAGTCGTCCTTTCGTAAAATTATCTAGCGGATCTGCCTGACTCATACCCCTTTTGATAGCCTTGCTGAAATCCGGCGTTAAAACCTTCCTGATAAGTCGTTGATGCCGACGACTGGACCGGCGCTGCCTGGACCTGCTGCACCTGTTGAGCAGGCTGCGAAGGCTCTGTTACAGCGTCCATAATAACGTTTCCGGCTATGTTCGCGCCTGCGCCGATGAGAGCGCCTTTGCCCGCTTTTCCGCCCGATGCGCCTGCCGCTATCGCGCCGACGCCGGCGCCGAGTATGCCCTGCTTAAGCAGGTTACTCGAACTGCTGCCTTCTGCGGCAAACGAAACAGGTGTTACTATGCTTACTGCCAAGACTACGATAAGTATTGCATATGCCAACTTCTTCATCCTCTTCCTCCTCCCAATTCCTATAGTTTATATTTGTGGAATTGATCCCGAGCCCTTGGGTTTTCCATGCAGGGCAAGGGACTTTCTTGATAGTATTAAGATACAGTATTATAAAGGGTTAGTCAAGCGGAAATTGGAAGAGATTTATTAATTATCACCCGGCTCGGCTTGCCCCGCGAAAGTACCCGCTGACGCGGGGCTGCAGCCTAGGGCCAGTGAATTTCCTATCGAGACCGAATTATGGAAATTCATCCCGAGGACCAGCGGAAGACCATACCTCAGGGCCGAGGGAGATCATTAAAATCGCTATAAAGTTTCCGCTTAAACCAAACTTTCTGCTATTCATAGCGGATCCGCCTCCGGCGAATATTTTTCATCATATAGCGCTCAATGCCGAATCCGGATTTACCGGCGCAGCGGCCCTGCCTGTTGAAGGCTGTTGCGGCGGCCGATATACCATCAGGCAAACGTCCCGCTCCAGATCCATTATCCTTACGGGTTCGTCATATACGCCTTTGAGATGCGGGAACAGACGCCTCCAGGCAAACATTACCTGGGCCGGTGTAAACCAAAAAGCCAGTATGCTGCCCGGTTTCATCTCCGCAGCTTTTTTCTCTATCATATCGCGGAATTCCTGGGCCTTGGCCTCGTCATGCGGTTGTGTATAGAAAAACATGACCACGTCAAACTCTTTCCATGAAATGTCAAAGACATTGGTTTCCGGCAAAAAAACCGGATTAGTATCGGTTGCCAGGCCCTGCGCGCGCGCACCTTTTAATACCGCCGCGGCCCTTCCGGAAATAAAGTGATCTTTTTCGACCGCTGCCATATTCATGCCACAAAGGTTAATCATGAACAGGGAAACCCTCAGGTCCTTTCCCGCCCCAAGATCTAGCCCACTTGCGCCGTCCAGGGTCCTGCCGAGAGCTTCTTCGATTCTGCGGGATATCTCAAGCAGGCTTGTCAGCGGCGTCGGCGAATACATAGAGGTATCCTCTGCTCTGGACGTGTTGACTCCGTGCTTAGCGAAAAAATTGTTCAAATCCATAATGCTGACCGCTTTTCGTTGCCGTTCCCCCGCCGCCAACGGCCGCAAATTCGCCGCGTTTTTCATCTGCGAATTTATCCCGAAGCCCTCTTGCAACCATAATTCGTGGGCGAGGGGCAATTCATCCGGCCCAGCTGGCAGTTGCACGAAAGTACCCGCTGACGTGCAACTGCACCAGCCCAAGGCCAGTACCATTAAAACTACTATGAGGGTTTTAAATTTATTTTTCATCATATCTGTTCCAAAGACAGTTTTGACACCGTATCCAGCATCCGTTTTAATTCATCGGGATTAATGCGCTTAAGCCTGACATAAGCAGCCGCATCTTCTGTCAGTTCTTGCCAGGCGGCCCTCAGCATATTCCTCGCTTCCCGGCCGCTGCCCAAGCCTTCCATAGCCGCTTCGAAAAAACCTGTTTTCCCGGGTTTATCTGTCCAGTGCCAGCGCCTGACAGTGCCCGGTATTACCGTGAGCCCGTTTCGGGAAGTCTCCTCATAAAACGCCCTGTCAAATACTTCAAAACTCGCTATATATTCGCCGACGGAACAAGACCGTATGCGTTCAAAATCTATCAATCTGGCACCCCATTTATTGTTACTTCTGTCATACCTGATCAGCACGTTGTCCCGCTTCGGATCCAGCGCAACAGCCCGGCCGGCTGTCCTCTTATAAAGTTCAAAATATTTCGCGATGCCCATCTTTTCGATATCGACAATAAGATTGTCGATATCGCTCCGGTTAATGCGCGCCTTCACGATTTGAGCGAGCCCATTTGCATCGTCCTTAAGCGTTGAACTTTCTTCCTCGGTAATAAGGCCTATCTTTACCAGATTATACAGATTCCCTTCGCCCAATTTCTCACCGGCGAATAATTGGATCAATATATTTGAAAGACGCTTTATGTCAACTCCGCCATATTCCGACAAGGTGCAATAGTACGTTTGTTTAAGCTCCAATCCACTCGGGGAAACACGTACCGTTTCAGCGTCCACAGGGCTGCCCTTCATCAGTACGATATCCTCCCCGGGAGTAGCTGCCATTTCATTTTGGATTATCCCTATGTTACTTAATTCCTCGTCGCGCCGTTCTTTGTCCTTAAATACCGACAACGCCAAGTCTAATGCTCTGCCGCCGGCAGTAAAAAAACGCATGTGATATACAGCTTTAGTATTCCCCAGGCCGCACCAGCTTACCTCTGTATTCTTTACGCCATCCAATGAGATGGTGCTGTCTTTATAAACTATACGCAGCGCTTCTTCGATCTTTTGCCTGTTTTCCAGGATATTCTGAATAGTCGGGCTATCCGCATTAAAAATAGCCGGCTTTTCGCCGATAAAATTAATTCCCACTGCCACCCTGACTGTTTTTTCAACCGGGTTTATCAGGCCATCCAAATACGCTATCGCCTTTTCCGGGCCCTTTTGTCGCAGTTTTTCAAAGTTCAGGCCGTTCTCGTTTTTCACCAACAGCGATGATTTTTTGCCGTCTATAAATTTCTCCAATACCCACTTCTTTGCGCCTGCCGCAAATCCGTAATTATACCTGAGGATATGACCGTCGTAATAGATAAAGATCGCGGCCCCTGACACGGTATAGTCATTCCCCGCTTCATCTTTGGCATTATAGGCGAACGGCATTGCCAGATGCGCCATGCCGCCTGAGCCTTTCTGTTGCAGCATGAGAGCGGCCAAAACTTCGAATGCGCTCAGGTCCATTTTATTTCCGCCTGCCTCAAGTATCACGTGAGACCCTGCGGGGTTTATGCTGAGAATAGCGTGATCCGCGCCAAAAATATTTAGTTTTCCAGCTTGGGCGTAGCTGTTTAGCAACAGATAGACTCCGTCATATACGCGGATTTTTTCGACCTTTGATCTCAGCCCGCCTGTCTGGGTACCTGCATTTATCAATTCCGGTTCGTGCTCGCCAAGCAGCCTGCCAAATATCTCTTTTCCGTTTTCGCAGCCGATCGCTACATCTTTAACATCAAGCGATATCTGCCTGTATAAAAACGCCCTTGCCTCTTCTGAAATAATATTCCTCAGGTCCTGCCGCGCCAACCTTTCGGAAAGCGTTACGCCGGCCTGCGCAGGTTTGAATGAGACCCACGGCCCGCTGACATGCAGGGCCGCATCATACATGTCTCCGAGACGGCCCCTGCCAAGGCGGGCAGGCATCATCCCGAAAACAGTGCTGTTGCTCAGCGTCATCAGGAAATCCGAATGCAGCAATCCCTTTGCTCCCAATCCTTTTCCCAGGAGCGGGAAATCACCCTCTGCCGCCTCATTATCCCAGAGATAGACCGAATAGGGTTTTACCTGGGGCATTTTTTCCTTAAGAAGGGCGCCGAGGTGCCTGTCACCGGGATAGGCTGGCGCCGAGTTTTTATTTGCGTGCATCGCGCCTATAAAGACCAGCATGCGCGCATCCGGCTGTTTAAGCACTTCGGCTATGTTCTTAAGCATACCGGCGTCGTTCTGGCGGCCTTCGTGGTCTTCTTCCGTGATCCTGTTGTCGATAGCGGTCACCTTGACGCCGTTTTCGTAGGCAGCTTGAAGCATACCGAAATATGCCGCGGGGTAAGGGCCATAAGCCCGGGTTATATACCTGACGATCTTTTCGTCAGACCTGCATATGGCGGCGTAGGTAGCCAGGTCTATCCTGTTCCACGTATTCCGCAGCCGCCAATGCCGCAATAATTTATCCAGGTCTTCCTGGTATGCCTTCGGCAGTTCCAGCCCCAGATGCGTAATTGCCTTCCTAGCTCCCAGGGACGCGGCCAGCTCGCCGCACTTTTTGGACATGTTGAAAAACGGGTGGGAATCTCCCGCTAACACAACTCTTGTCCCGCTGCGGTACCGGTCCTCAAGCGCCCGGCTTATATTATCTTTTCCTATCGGTAAATCACCAGGGTCTAACGGATTTCTTTTTACTGCGACGCCGTTTGCGGATCCAAGGTCGTATATCTTTACCGCGTTGTAACCTATGCTGATACCGGCATGCCGGTGGGAGATCGCCTTATTGGTGAGGGTATCCGGCAGGGCTACATCGTTGGTTTCAAGGCCACGGCCTACAGTGTTCATCACGCCGCTCTTAAGGGCGTACCTGCGGCCCGACGCATCTGTAATCGCCCATTCACCTTTCTCGCTTTTGCCCAGGTAAAGGGGGACATTGCCGAGGACGATATAATCCCCGGCCTGTGCATCGGCTACGAATCTAGCCGAAGCCCTTTCACCTGCCGCTAAGGGCCTGAGTTCATCCGGCCCGCCTGCCCATTTAGCCACACAGAGTCGGGCAGGCCCGGCCGAGGCCCCCGCGAAAGTACCCGAGAATTTTCTCTCGCGGGCGAATTTGGAAAATTCATCCCGAGGACCAATCAAAGACCACGCCTCTGGTCCGAGGGACATGGCCAGGATCATCAAGATCGCTATGAGGGTTACGGGTCTATTTTTCATATAAAGTTAAATTTGTTGTTTAATGGTTTTGCTTACCCGGCCGGTTAGCCCTAAAAATGAAAGGGCGTGAGTAACAAACCCTCCTTTGGGAATAGCGACGACAGGTTTTGGCCGGGCAAATATAATTTTTTTTGCCTGTTCTATTATATCCTTTTCATTAGGCTTTTTGTGGCCCAGCACTTTCTTACGGATGGTAAGATAATTAACAATCGCCCTTAGCGCAGAGAGCCTACTCCAGTCTTTAAAGTCGATTTCTACCAATTCCTTCGAAAATTTTACCGCCAAATCACGGGCCAGGATATCATCTATCTCTTTATCCGTAGGCCTTCCGGCAATTGATCTGCCGACCATGGTTTCGTTGGTTTTCGAAAGATTATAGACTTTAACCGAGCTTGTCTCCACAATGATAGCGGTGTGAACGTGTGATACTGTTTTTGTTGTATCGAGTAACGCTACATCCAGCCCGCCTTTGGGGTTTTCATAACTTTCCGCCTTTTTAGGGTTAGCCTTGCCTATTATATTCGCGCCCTCATGAAGCTTATATTCATAGCCACCACGCCCAACGAGGACCCACGCCCCTGTTTTCTTTTGCAATCGCAACGCAACTTCGCCTAAAATTATAAAGTCGCCCGGTTTCGCGCTAATAGCGGGGATCCTTATCTCTGCCCTTGCCAGCGGCCGTAATGTATTCGCAGAAGCGGGTGTTATCGCATTAAACAAAAAAGACCATATAGTGATAATCGTAATTACCACATAATATGGCTTTTTTTTCGTTAATACTTGAGAGCGGGTACTTTGCATTAAAATCTCCAGTATTAAACTGTTTAATTCTTTTCTAAAGCAATTAAGATTACTACAAAAAAATGAAGCCCTCGTTTTTCAATGAGGCTAATACTGATGCATGATCCTCCTTTTCTCTATGAGCTTTTCTTTACTTTCTGATATAAGTATACCACATAAGCGTGTATTTGCAAGTATAACTAACTAACTTTTTTTAATTTAACAGCATCCATCTTGGGTAGGTGTCAGGCACCTTTTGAATTGAGGTGTCTGACACCAAGTTGACTTTAAGATTGCGATGTGCTAATCTTGTGGATATGAAGCGGCTTCGGCACGATTGCCCAGGAAACTTTGGTAGGCACAATACGATGCGCCCCATCCCCTGACAGCAGGTATAATTTCTATCTCTTCTATTTCCCGAATATAAAAAATCCTGACTTTATATTTATTAAATGCAAAGGCAAAAACTGGGTTTTTGAAGGCGAGATACTAAAATGGAAGAAACCGTTGAATCTCGTTGGTATTAAGACCAGCCACAAGCCCCTTTCTATTTATGACTCAGCAGGCAATAGCTATAATTTCCCAAGAGCCGGTCAGGCGATCATGCTGAAGATAGCCGAAGACCTGCCTGTCGTAGACACGAGTTTTACATCAGCAGTAAAGCAGGGGTTTATTCCGAAGGTAAAATTCGGGATATATATTACTAATTCCGGTTATCTGGTAAGGAAAATTAGGTAGCAAGGGCAGGCCCCGCCTAGATATCGGTCACAAGGAGCGGGGTAAACACGCTTTTACGCATACCCCGCAGATAAACTGATCGGCATATCGCTGTTTCTGGAAGAATTTAAGTTTTTCAAAGCAGGCAGTGTGGTCAAAATCTTTTTGTGAATCTTTTATCGCAGAGGCAGGGCACGCCGAAACGCACGCCTTGCAGGTTCCGCAGCCCATATCCAGTTTCTTATTCCGTGAGCACTGTAGCAAGCCTTATCTGGCTGCCGTATTCCGGATGGACTATAAGATTGCTGCGGCCAAGCCAGCCTATGCCGCTAAGCTCCGCGATATTTTTGTGCGACAGATGAGCTGTCTGCTTTTCCCAATCCACGATAACGGACGCCGGTATGGGCACCGCATCAAAACCTTTCTCCTGTATAAAATTTGAAAGACGCATGGTGATATGGTCAAGAAGGTTATTTGCCTGTCTGTAGTGATAAAAATAAAGTCTCGTGGGCCGGTCAATTATTTCATCCAGGACTTTTCTTGAGAGCCTTATTGCGATCGATATGGCAAAGCCCATCCCGCCCTGTTCAAAACTGCAAACGCCGAACGCTGCAGCGCCCAGACCTGTGACAAACTTTTTTAATTCCTGATAATTTTTATCGCTGCAATCGTCCATTTTTATCGCCGTAATTGTTTTTTATTTTTTTTCGTCCATATCCGTGCAGATACACCATAAGCGCTGAGATCGCGACCGGCGTAATACCCGATATCCTTGAGGCCTGGCCGAGCGAGTAGGGCCGGTAACGCGTAAGTTTTTCACACACTTCATTTGAAAGGCCGTGAACGCCTTTAAAATCAAAATCTGAAGGTATCCTTACCGACTCTATCTTTTTAAATCTTTCCACTTCCCTCAGCTGCCGCTCTATAAATCCTTCATATTTTACCTCTATCTCTATCTGTTTCCTGGCCTCTGCCGGTATGCAGTCCAAAAAGCAGCTGTCCTTTAAGATATCGGAATAACTTACCGACGGCCTGCGCAATACCTTATCAAGCCTGTGTTTTTTCAGGTCCTCTATGCCTTTTTTTATAAATTCTTCTTTTTGCAAAATTTTGTCATATTCTTCTTTTTCAACAAGGCCGAATTGATACCCGAATTTGCTAAGGCGCAGGTCCGCATTATCTTCTCTTAATATCAGGCGGTATTCCGCCCTGGAAGTAAACATCCTGTACGGCTCGGTCGTACCCTTTGTAATAAGATCATCTATCAAGATCCCGATATAAGCCTGGGACCTGTCCAGCGTAAAAGGCGCTTTCTGCTGCGTCTTAAGCGCGGCGTTTATGCCCGCGATCAGGCCTTGAGCAGCCGCTTCTTCATAACCGGTTGTGCCGTTTACCTGCCCCGCCAAAAATAGATTTTCCACCAGCTTTGTTTCGAGGGTAGCTTTCAGTTGGGCGGGGTCGGAATAATCGTACTCTATGCCGTAACCGGGTTTTAATATCTCGACTTTTTCAAGGCCTTTTATCGTGCGCAGCATCTCTATCTGGACATCAACAGGCAGGCTTGTCGAAACACCGTTCGCGTAATACTCAAACGTATCAAGGCCCTCCGGTTCAAGGAATATCTGGTGCTTGTCACGTTGGGCAAAACGCACGATCTTGTCTTCTATGGACGGGCAATACCGCACGCCGGTCGCTTTGATAACACCCGCGTATAAAGGTGAACGATTCAGATTTCTTTTTATAACATCATGCGTATTTTTGTTTGTATAAGCAATATGGCACGGTATCTGTTTTGCAGTAACCTTTTGCGTGGAAAATGAAAATGGAACCGGGTTTTCATCCGCAGGCTGCTCTTTTAACACTGAAAAATCTATTGTGCGGCCGTCCAACCGCGGGCTTGTACCGGTCTTTAGCCTGCCTATTTTAAACCCAAGCGCTTTAAGGCTTTCGGACAACGCGGAGGGTTTTTCTTCTATCCTGCCGCCCGGGAAATGTTCCAAGCCGATATGGATGAGGCCGTTCAAAAATGTGCCGGGTGTTATAACAACCGTTTTCGCGGATATCTTTTCGCCATTTTCAAGTTCTACGCCTGTTGCCCCGCCTTTATCGGTTAATATCGACCGCGCAGTCGCTTCTTTTATTTCAAGGCCGGCCTGATTGACAAGCGCGGCCTTCATGTATGCGGCATATTTTTTGCGGTCCACCTGAGCGCGGGATGAGTGAACCGCGGGCCCCTTGCTCATGTTGAGCATGCGGTACTGTATCGCGGTCGCGTCGGTCGCCTTTGCCATCTCGCCGCCCAGCGCATCTATCTCTTTAACAAGCTGGCCTTTGCCTACTCCGCCGATAGCGGGGTTACAGGACATAAAACCTATCTTGTTTTTGTCCATTGTTATCATCAGTGCGCGGCTGCCCATGCGCGCCGCCGCCAAAGCGGCCTCGCATCCCGCATGCCCCGCGCCGATGACTATAACATCATGTTGATCCATATTATACTTTTTTAGAACGGCATGCTGATCGTAAGATGGAGCTTGCCAAGGTTATCACCGGGCTTTCTGTCAAGTATAAAACCGTAATCTGCCCTTAATACGACCCACGGCGTAAGATACCTAAGCCCCAGCCCAGCGCTCTCTCTTAGATCATTCTTGTCGATATCTGAAAAATCATGAAATGTTTTTCCTGCATCAAAAAAAACAGCGCCCGTTAATTTTTTATAGATAGGGCGCCTTGCTTCCAGGTTCCCGATAAGTATGCAATTGTCACCCAAAGGATTATTCTGGGCGCTCATCGGCCCGACCCTGCCCCACTTAAAACCGCGCACTGTACTTCCGGAACCGACAAAGTACCTTTCATAAAAAGGCACTTCTTGCGTGCTGCCGAAATCGCTCATTACCCCTAATTGCGCGTGCGCGCAAAGGGTAATCTCAGAAAACGGAGTATGATAGAACGCGGCCTCTCCTTCAAACCTTGTATAATTAAAATCACTGCCGATCGTTTTTGCCACCAATTCCGCGCGGCCGGCAAGCTGGCTGCCCTTGGTCGGATAAAGCGCATTGTTGGTCGTGTCCCTCTCCAGGATCAGGCTGGCTGCCGAAATATCATTTACCCCCTTAACATCCCTGAAATCAACAGCGCTTGCGGAATCAGTATCGGTAACATCGTACCTTTCAAACCTATATCTTGCCATCAGCTTAACGGAGTTACCGAACATCCTGCCGCCATAGAAGCCTGCGCCCTCGCCGTTTAAATCAAATTCCGTAGCGTTCCACAAACGGCCGTCAACATCAATACCCAAAAAATACGGGCTGTTAAAAATATGTCTTTTTTCTACGGCAACCTTTATATATCTGTAATCTTCAAACAACCGGCCCGTGGCCCTGATGCTTGTATCCTCGCCCAGCACGTTGTCAATGCCCAGAACGCTGGGTTCTTCGGCCGTCTTTGTAACCATAACCCTTTTTTCTCCGGCTTCACCCGCGCCCGCGGCCCAAGCTTTCACTCCGGTACAGATCAAACTAAAACTTAATATCCCAATGATAAATAGTCTTTTCCTCATATTCCCCTCTTTAATCCATGATTTAAAAAATTGTTAATTACCTGCAGTACATCCGGTAATCTATGTCGGGAAAGAGATTATCTTTACTCTCTATATCGGCAAGGAAGCCTTCATCTATCCTGCCAGATTTTATCTCTTCATAAAGGCGGGTAAAACGATAGACATGGTCTTTGGTGCGCTGGTAGGCATACGAGGAATGTGTCGCCGTCTTCAGCCCAGTCGCTGGACTGGGCCAATAGCAGTTCACGCGCCGCCTGGTTCAACGCGCGGTTGACAAGGCCGTTCGAATTCGAACGGTTTGATTCCGCAATCTCGATCATACGCTCCACTGCCTTGTGTAGGTGCCGATAAATCCAGTCATTGGAGCCTTCAAGCCATACCTCGCTGTAACCTTTCCAACCCCAGCTGGAATAAGAAGGCGTAAGCACCTGGTTGCGCGGGTATATCTTAAGGTAATCGGACGGCGCGATCAGTTTCACTGTCTTCTGGTCATGATAGATCTTTCTTATCAGGAAATTAAGCCAGTCCGGACCCTCAAACCACCAGTGGCCGTATAACTCCGCGTCATACGGGGAAAGGATCATCGGCCGCCTGTCCATAAAATTGCCCAGGTGCTCGATCTGCTTCTCCCTGTTGAACATAAAATTTCCGGCATGGGACGCGGCCTTGTCAAGCGCCCATTGCCGCACATACGGCTCCTTATTTTCCGTCTCGCCTGTGATCCTGTAATATTTTATTCCGGTGTTTATGCGCTTGCCGTCCGGAAGTATATACGGTTTTACATAATCATATTCCAGGTCATAGCCGATGTCCCGGTAAAATTCCCTGTAATTATAATCGCCCGGATAGCCTTCCTGCGAGCTCCAGACTGATTTTGAGCTTTCAACATCTCGCGCGAACGCCGCAACGCCTGACTTGCAGTAGCACGGCGCGAACACGCCGTATTTTGGGCGCGGGGAACCGAACAGGATACCGTGGGTATCCGTTATGAAATATTTTATGCCGAATTCCTTAAGGACCTCATCATCTCCGGGATGATACGCGCACTCCGGGAGCCATATACCTACAGGCGTCCTGCCGAACATCTTTCTGTGCAGGTCCACGCCCACCCTGACCTGGGCCCTTACCGAAGTCCTGCGCTCGATCTGCATGAGCGGCAGGAACCCATGGGTCGCCCCGCAGGTGATGATCTCGAGAACACCTAAGTCTGAGAATTTCTTGAAGGCGTTCACTATGTTCATCTGATATTCATCGCAAAATATGCGGCGGGCTCTGATAAAACGGTCATGGTACATAAGGGCAAGGTCGTGGAACTTGCCCTGCCAGCGCGTGCGTTCGATCTCTTTCTGGGCCAGTTCTATGAGTTTATTGAGATGTTTGAGGTAGCGACTCTGAAGAAGCGGGTCGATCAGCATGGATATAAGCGTCGGGGTGAGAGACATTGTTATGCGGAAACCGACCTTGTCCCGGACAAGGCCCTCAAAAACCTCTATTAACGGAATATAGGTCTCGGTAATGGCCTCGTATAGCCAGTCTTCTTCTAAAAAATCCTCGTGTTCCGGATGCCGCACAAACGGAAGGTGGGCATGCAGGACTAATGCAAGATATCCTTTTTCCATTTCCTTTTTATTCGGTGCGTCTGGTGATTATAGGCGTGATAGACCTCGTGTCATCGCCGTCATTCGAAGTGGCAATAACAGGTATATCCTGTTTGCCATCGGGAAGTGCGAATCTTAATGTAAACGTCCCGTCTTTTCTTAAACGTATCGTTTTGTTCTGCACTGTAACCTTTGCGTCCGGTGCGGTCTGGCCGTATACGATCAGTTCCGCGTCCACTATAAGCCAGAAGCCTTTCTTTTTAACCGCCTTTTTTACCGGGCTTGAAAAGCTGCTTACGCCGCCTGAAGTTATCTGCTGAAGCAGCCGTTTCTTAAACATCTCTTTCAGCGCAAGCGATCCCTTCCCTACGCCAAAACCGCCGGAAAGGCCGAACATCCTCCAATACTCGTCATCCGCGCACATCCATTCTTCGTCGATCACGTCCGACATGCCGAAACGCGGGGTGCGTACGCAATTTGACCGCGCCAGCAGAAAAAAATCATTATTACTGGCCAGTATGCCGATATCGACTATCCAGGACCGATCCGGCGTGCCGACGTTTATGTACCAGGTATTCGCGAGCCCGGAAAGCTCTATGTCAAAACTTGAGTGGGCATTACGGCCGTTGAATTCCACGTCCGTAACGTCGTATACGCGCAAGATCGACTTGACCGGAGAAAGCCCTTTTTGGGCGATCCTGCGGCGGGACTCTTCTTCTTTCTGCGGCTGGATCTCCCAGTAGGAATATAGCCACCAGGGATCCCTTACCATGATCGTTATCCTGTTATCGCCATAGCCTGAGGGAAAATTGAACTCTTCGTATTTTCTGTGTTCCGGGGCGGGCCCTGCATAATATTTAGCTTCTTCGACTTTCTGCTGCTGGCGCTGCTGCCCTACCGGAGGCGCCGTTACAAAAACCCTGTCGCGCAGCTTGTGCTGCGGCAGCATCCTGATGCGGCCGATGACCTTCTGCGCCGTTACTTTTCTTCTGACGGATCTTTTGGCTTTTGTCTTTCTGGTGTTTACCCTCATCAGCGCGTCAACAAGCCTTCCTTTTTTCATGATATGCGCGCCGCGTATGTTGCTCTTCCTGGCCAAAAGGACCAATTTGTCCTTATTCGCTTTTTTTAATTTTTCCCTGTTCATGTTTGTCACCTCAGTAACGGTGTATGATACCATAAAATAAGAAAAGATTCAATAAAAAAATAACCCCCACTGCCTTATATTGACACCGGCAGTGAGGGGTTTTGAACGGTTAAATTTTTATTGAACGGGCTGGGTTGCTGCTTCCGGTGCTGCGGGCTGCGTTGTTGCTTCTGCCGGCGCGGCCGGTGTTGCTTCTGCCGGGGCGGCTGCTTCCTTTAAAAGGACATCCACCCATATCGCCATGAGCTTTCCGCTGGCCTTATCCTTGTAGTATTCCAGTTCGACGGATTCGCCTGTTTTTACGTCTGCCAGGTTAATAGTGTCGTCGCCCTTCCAAATGCTTGTTTCTTCCTTCGTAGCCGTAACGGTGTAGGACTTTCCGGCCTCATCCGTAACTGTTAACGCATTGTTCGCCACATCAACTGCCGCCACCTTACCGGCGATTATATCGGTCTCTTCGTCTCCGGCGCCTGTGGTAGCAGCAACATCTTCGTCCTGGGCCATTGCAGCCAGGGTAAAACAGCTTAATCCGCAAACCAAAAATAGTATCAGTGCAATCTTCTTCATAGTCCTTGTCGCACCCTCCTTTTCTCTAAATGAACCTGATGAAAAATTTTACCCTAATCATTTCAAAATGTCAAGGTAAATATGGACAATGCCCTTTCGTACCATCATGACCGCTATCGCGGCCAGAAAAAGGCTGGCCACTTTCGAGAAGGCCTTTGTGCCGGATTTGCCCACTATCCTTATTATAATATCCGAGGACGCGAATATGACGCCTGCTATAACGATATTGGCGGTCACGGATAACAGCGTGGGCGTAATGCCGTAGGTATCAAGCATCATAAGCGAGGTCGTCAGTACTGCCGGCCCGACTATCAGCGGCATGCCGAGCGGAACGGCGCCGATGGTATGCTCCGGAAGGTGCCTTGTCTTTTCTGCCCTCAAAATATCGTTTATCGATATTATAAACAACAACGCGCCGCCTGCCACCATAAAATCGTAAACTGTAATACCCAGAAAACGGAATATGCTTTTACCGACTACTATAAAAATAAATGCTACAACCGCGGCCGTAATCATAGAATTGCTGATAACCCTTAATTTGTTAGGTCTTTTCAAGTGTTCTGTAAGGGATATAAATATAGGCAGGACGCCGATAGCGTCAACAGCTACAAAAATAGGTATGAAGGCAAGAACAAAAGTTTTAAGGTTTTCCATCTTACTTGGTTAGGATATCACAAACCCGGGGCTTTTTCAAGACGTAACTGCCTTTACGCTTTTATATGTGCGCTCAAGAAGCGTCCCAAGCCCTGTCTTGTCGATGCTTAAAGGCGGCATAAGCACGATTACGTTCCCAAGCGGCCTTAATATGACGCCCTGCTTCCTTATATCCTGTATAACCCTTATCCCTATCTTCTCTTCCCATTCATAAGGGGTTTTGCGTAACTTGTTCCTTACAAGTTCGATCCCGGCCATAAGGCCCTTTTGCCTTATATCGCCCACGTGCTCAAGTCCTTCAAATTCCCTGAGGCCCTCTTTCATAAATCTTATTTTTTTATCCAGCTCTCTAAAAAAATTTTTCCTTTTAAACAGCCCCAGGCTGGCAATGGCGGCCCTGCATGCAAGCGGGTTTCCCGTATATGTGTGGCCGTGGAAAAAGGTTTTGCAGTCCTTATAATCCGCGAGAAAACCGTTGAATACCCTTTTGGTGGCCAATGTGGCTGCCAGCGGCAGATAGCCGCCTGTAATGCCTTTTGCCACGGCCATCAGATCCGGGCTTACGCCTTCATGCCCGCAGGCAAAAAGCCTGCCTGTCCTGCCGAATCCGACCGCTACTTCATCGGCGATAAACAGGACATTGTATTTGTCGCACAGCCTTCTTACATTTTTCAAAAATCCCGGCGGGGAAACCAGCATGCCTGCTGCGGCCTGCACCAGCGGCTCGATCACTACCGCCGCTGTTTCGGGATGATATTTCTTCACCAATGCCTCAAACTGCTTTATGCAGGCCAATCCACACCTCTGATACGATAGTTTAAGACTGCACCTGTAACAATAAGGATATTGGGCCTTTATAGTTTTAAACAGAAGCGGCCTGTAAATTTTATGGAACAGGTCCATCCCGCCCAGGCTCACCGACCCTATTGTATCGCCATGGTATGCGTTGATAAACGTTATGAATTTCTTTTTTTTCCCGGCTGCTTTACCGGGCATTTGCTGCCAGTATTGAAAGGCCATCTTAAGCGCTATTTCAACGGCGGTTGAGCCGCTGTCCGAATAGAATACCTTGGTAAGGCCCTTTGGGGCCAGGGCTGTTAATTCCCTGGCCAGTTCAACCGATGGTTCATTTGCCAGGCCCAAAAGCGTCGAGTGCGCAACTTTCCCGAGCTGATCCTTCAAGGCAGCGTCGATCTGAGCGTTCCTGTGGCCGTGCACATTGACCCACAGGCTTGATACGCCGTCCAGGTACCATTTGCCGTCGGTATCCTTCAGGTAATTTCCCTTTGCCTCTTCTATAACCAGGTTTTTTTCACGCAGATAATCTTTCATTTGCGTGAAAGGATGCCACACATATCTCTTGTCCCAGTTTTTTAATATTTGCGCCTTTTTGCCTGGGCCTCTTTCGTAAATTATTTTATCCAGGTCCGAATTTACTTTTAAAACAGGCAGGCCTGAGGCCTCGGATATCAACTTCGGGTTAGTTTTTACGCTTATATCTTTCTTATCTTTGTTTATATTATTCAGGATAATACCGATTATTTCTATCCCTTTATTTCTTAGCGCCTCTACCGTTAGCAGGGTATGGTTTATGGTGCCAAGGCCCGGCCTTGCCACAACCAGGGCCGGAAGGTCAAGGTCGCGTATAAGGTCTGTTACAAAATAGCCTTTTTTTATCGGAACCAGCGCGCCTCCTATGCCTTCCACTACCATGAACGCATGCCGGCGTTTCAGCTCTGAATAGGCCGTTTGTATCTTTTTTAAACCGGCATTCCGTTTCTCAATACGCGCCGCTGCCATAGGGGCGAGCGCCGCTTTAAAACAAACCGGATTGATCAAACCCAGGGCATCATTTACCTGCGCCGCTTGTTTTAATATAAGGGCGTCTTCGGATATATTGCCGCCGGTGGCAACAGGCTTCATAACACCCGTGTCGATCTTTTTACGCCGTAACGCCCTGGCTAACGCCGCCGCTATGAACGTTTTTCCTACGCCGGTATCCGTCCCCGTAATAAAAAGGCCCCTTCTAAGCTCTTTCACCCAGCCCCTCCTGCTTACCCAGTTGCCCTCCATAGGAGGGGCTGGGTTCATATTTTATCCGCGCGTATTATTGCGACGTTGTAAGTCGCAAACACCTTTTTTTGTTCATAAAAATTCGTGTCATAAAAATCAACCATGCTGAAAAACGCCTTGCGCTCGCCCATCTTAAATATATTAGCGCCCCGGGCGCGGTCGGCGCCGATAAGCCGAAACGTTTTTACAAGACCAAGGCAATTCTCATAAAATCTTTTAAGTTTTATTTCTTCCCAGCATTTAATTTTCAGGCCCGAGTCGTCTAACGCCGATCTTAAGAAAACTGCGTCCGGCAGCATGTCGGTTAAACTGTTTTTATCGGCTGCGCCGAGCGCCTTATACAGTTCGGGCAGGCTGCCTTTCAATAAAATTGAAAAATAGAGCCGCCCTCCTTTCTTTAAAATCCTGTTTACTTCGCAAAAGGCGGCTTTAAAATCCTGCATCCATTGATACGTAATATTGGAAAAAACAACGTCAAAAACGGATTCTTTATACGGAAGCCGTTCAGCATCCGCCTGGGAAATAAAAATATTTTTCGCGTTTTTTTTCGCGAGCGAGGCCATGCCCCACGCTATATCGCAGCCGTAAAGGGCGGCGTTCATGCTGTTTGAGAGCCGAGCCGTAACACTGCCTGTGCCTATGCCTACGTCCAGTATGCGTTCAGCCGCGGCTTCGGCTTCCAGTATTTTATCTGTAAGCATCCGGCCGGTCTCTTTTTGAAAATCAGAGGCAGTGTCATATGTCGCGGCGCTTTTTGAGAACGCTTTTTTTACGGTTTCCTTAGCCGGCATCGGATAAAAACCCTTCAAGTATACGGTTAAATTCTTCTGGCCTTGTATAAAACGGCATGTGGCCCGCGCCTTCGATCACGCTAAGCCGCGAACCCTTAATATTATCATGCAGGAATCTGCCGGCCCCGAGAGGGCAAACGTCGTCCTTCTCCCCGTGCACTATCAGTGTAGGGATATTGATTTTTTGCAGTGTGTCTTTCAGGTCCAATGCGGCCAGTTCGTCTAAAACGCCGATCGCGGTTTTTTTATCAGGCAAGCGCTGCTCTTTTATGAACCTTGCCGCCGCAGCCGTTTCTGTTCCGGAAAAGAACGTGCTGTAGCAGCCGATCATTGTCTTTTCAAAATCCCGTTCAAATACTCATCCGGAGTGTATTCTGGCGCATAACGGGCGCATTCCGTTTTCAGCATCGGTAAATTTTGCCGAGGACGCCACCAATACCAGCGCAGCTATGTCTTTTGACCCGACCGCGATCTTTAGGGCTAACATGCCGCCGTGGGACCAGCCTACGAGGACGCAGTCCTCGCCCCGAAGGGCCGGCTGGGATTTAAAATTCAGGCCCGAGGGGCACTCCACTTCGTATCTTTTAGAGAAATGATCGAGCTGATATTTCCACACCAGCGGATCAGTGCCCCAGCCGTGTAAAAATACAAGATTCGGTTTATGAGATAATGCCAAGATACCTGCCAACCTTTCCCAGCGCAACCAGCGCCTGTTCCAGGTCCTCTTTTTTATGCGTGGCCATGACCGTAAGCCGCAGGCGCGCTTCGTTCTGCGGCACTGTGGGCGGCCGTATTGCCTGTATGAATACACCTTCCTCAAAAAGCACCTTGCTGAACCCGACCGCCTTTTCGGTATCGCCTATAAAAATCGGCAGGATCTGCGATTCGGCGCTGACAAGGCTGAAGCCAAGGTCCAGAAGCCCTTTTTTCATGGCAGCCGCATTTGTCCAAAGCGTTTTCGTCATCCAGCCCTGTTTTTCGACGATGTCCAGCGCTGCCAGGGCCGCGCCAAGCGTTGACGGCGCAAGCGCCGTCGTATAGATGAGTGAGCGCGCTTTATTAATAAGATACTCGATCAATTTTCGTTTACCGGCTGCGTATCCGCCCAGCGAACCAAGGGCCTTTGACAAAGTGCCCATGTGTACGTCTATTTCGCCGGCAAGCCCGAAATGTTCGGCAAGGCCGGATCTGCCTTCTCCGAATACGCCTGTTGCGTGCGCCTCGTCCACCATGATCATGGCGCTATATTTTTTTGCCAGGGCCGCGATATCCGCGAGCGGGGCTATGTCCCCGTCCATGCTGAAAAGCGTATCCGTTACGATCAATTTCTTTTTATATCCCGTTGATTCCTTAAGCATTTTCTCAAGCGCCGCCATGTCTTTATGCGGATACCGCTTGAATTCAGCCCGGCTTAACAAAGCCGCATCCACGATGCTCGCGTGGTTCAATCTGTCTGCAAATATGATATCTCCCCTCCCCGCAAGCGCGGTAATGATCCCGAGATTCGCGCTATAGCCGCTGTTAAACACAAGACAGGCTTCCTGTTTTTTAAACTTAGCGAGGCGGCATTCGAGTTCGTCGTATAATTTAAAATTTCCGCATACAAGACGGGAAGCACCTGCGCCTGCGCCGTATCTTTGAACAGCGTCTATTGCCGCCTTCTTAAGCTGCGGGTTATTCGCAAGGCCTAGATAATTATTGGAGCACAGGTTCACGCAGTCTTTACCGTCGATCGTGATCCGCGGGCCCTGATGCCCTTCGACCGTCCTCAGGCTGCGATACAACCCCTGCGCCTTTATCCGGCTTAATTCTTCATCAATAAAATCCATCATTTTATATTAAGCCCCAGGTCCTTTATCATCTGCAAGTCCAGCGCCGGGGAGCGCCCCTGCTGCGTAAGATAGTTGCCTATCATCATCCCGCTTGCGCCGGCAAAAAATATCATGGACTGCAGGTCCCGCAGGTTGACAATGCGGCCGGCACAGACCTTTATGTCCGCTTTAGGCAGCACAAGCCTGAACATCGCTATGGTACGCAGTATCTCCTGCGGCGGCAGCGGCTTTGCATCTTCAAGCGGCGTTCCCTGTATCGGGTGCAAAAAATTGAGCGGCACGGACTCAACCCCTAAATCCCTCAGCGCGATAGCCAGCGCCAACCTGTCTTTTCTCTTTTCGCCAAGGCCGAAAATGCCGCCGGCGCAGATACCAAGGCCCTCTTTCTTTGCATCCGCTATGGTCTTTATCCTTTCCTTATAGGGATGCGTCGTGCACATCCTGCGGAAAAAATTTTCCGAGGTTTCAGGGTTGTGGTGAAATCTGTCAAGGCCGGCCTGCTTTAACTCGCGCATGAAAATTCTCGGGATGCTCCCCAGAGAAGCGGAACATTTAAGCAAGGGGATCTCTTTTTTTATCTTCTGCACGGCGGCTGCGATATTTCTTACCTCTTCCGGGCTGTTTATGCTCCTGCCGCTGGTTACGATCCCGAAACAGGTTGCCTTGTTTGCCGCGGCGCTTTTAGCCGCTTTTACAATATCCTTTGCCGGAAGCAAGGGGTATCTATCGATCTTTGCCCTGTATCTTGCGGACTGGGCGCAAAATCTGCAATCCTCGGAGCAGTTCCCTGATTTGGCGTTCACTATTGAGCAAAGCTCTATATCATTCTTTTTAAACCTCTTGCGTGTCTTGTCCGCTATGAATAAAAAATCGGATAACGGTGTTTTATCCGACAGGTACAGTTTTTTTATTTCGTTCATAGACGGCATATTGTAAACTCCGATCTTAAAACCGGTTTACCATCAATTCAAAAAAAGGGACTACATCCCTTATCGCTGTAATCCCTTTTTATCGCCGTAATCAATTTTTAAAACAGGACCGTCAGACCGCCTGTAAACGCCTCTTCGTCTATCAGCCTGCCTTCTAAATTAAGCGATACTGAATTGGGCCCGACAAAATCGCAGCCAAATACGATCCCCACATTTCTATCAGACTTTATTTTGCCGGGATTATAGAAATTGCCGGTTGATTGTTCCAGCTTGAACCTGCCGCTTATATCTGAGTATTTGATGCCGGCATACGGAAGTATCGTTGATACGCCGAGCACTTCTTCTGACTTGCCGCCTGTTACATCGAACTCGCCGGCCGCAATAAGCGCTATCTGCCACTCTCTCAGCATAGCGAAAGATTTTGATTTATCCAGATTATTGATACTCGAACCGCCTGCTGTGCCTTTTTCCGCATCCAGTTCCGACGCCCTGTAAAGGCCGTCTGTTATAAGTTTAATCTTCGGTTTCTGAAAATCCCATATAAGGAATTTCCCGCCCAGGCCCCAGGCAAAATTCGTGTCGCTTTCCAGCTTCACGTCTTGCCCGTTCTCGGTCCATTTTGCCTTAAGGCGAGCGGTGCCCAATTCCACATACGGAGAGAACCTGTTGAAAAGCGTACAGCTGATCTTGCCCATGTACCATTGGCCGCTCGTGATCTTCGCGCCTGAAACAGAGGTGCCGTTTCCCTTGATATCCCTTCCGAATAGGAGATCGATATCTCCGCCGACTTTTATGTCCAGATTCTTGCTCTGCTTAAGGCTGAACACCCCCGGCCCTTTCGGGCTGTCAGGGCTCGCAGGACTTCCCACTCCGGCGGCGAATGCAATAGAAGGAATTGCAAGTATTGCGGCTATAATCACTGATACAATTACATTAATGCTTTTCATTTTTGGACACTCCTTTTGCAAAAGTATACCATACTTTTACTTAAAGTCAAGGCGGGCGGACGGGCAAATATTATTCAATACGCAGCCCTTATGGTCCGGGTTCCTTGCCTTGCAGATCTTTCTGCCGTGGTCGATCAACAAATAGCTGACCTCCCCCCATTCGGAACGCGGCAGCAGGGACATCAGCTGTTTTTCTATTTTTACGGGGTCATCCGTATCCGCAAGCCCGAGCCGCTGCGTGAGCCTGCGCACATGCGTATCAACAACTACACCCTCCACTTTCCCGAATACGTTGTGTAGGACCACGTTCGCGGTCTTTCTTGCCACGCCGGGAAGCGTAACCAGTTCCTCCATTGTATCCGGGACATCGCCGCCGAATCCGGAAACAATCATCTTTGCGGCGCCTATTATGTTTTTCGCCTTGTTATGGTAAAAACCGGTTGAGCGTATTTCGTTCTCAAATACCTTAAGGTCGGCCTTTGCGAAATCGCCGGCAGTTTTATATTTTTTAAACAATCCGGGCGTGACCTTGTTTACGCGCTCGTCCGTGCACTGCGCGGAAAGGATCGTCGAAACAAGCATTTGCACCGGCGTCTTGAATTTAAGCGCGGTCCTGGCGGCCGGGTATTCCTTCTTAAGCCGCCTGACTATTTCTTTTGCGGCCGCTTTTTCATCCATTTTTTTAACAGCCATTCCTTTGCCTTTTGCCTGGACTTTATTTTACCTTCAAGCTGCAGGTCCACCATTTCTTTTTGGATCTTTCCTATGATAGGCCCTTCTTTAAATCCGAATTCCATGATCTGGTGCCCGTCCATTACAGGCTTAGGCAGGACCTTGCGCCGTTTAAATGCGCTATACTTTTTCGTAAGAAAATCATAGATGGTCATGTCTTTGTGGCTTGCCATGCAGTCATATTTGTGCAGCAAAAGCTCCGTCTCAAAAGTTTCTTCCAGGAACATTCTTTTTAACGTGCTTTCGCGCATCTTTGTCACGTTAATTATCCGCATATGGTTATCGATACAATATGTTATTTTTTTTATTTCGTCGTTTGAAAATCTCAGCCGCATGAGGATATTTTCCGCGATCTGGGCGCCTAACCTGTCGTGGCCGTGGAATCTTATGCGATCCGTCCGCTCAAAGGTCCCGGGCTTGCCCACATCGTGCAGCAGGCATGCGAACGCAAGCACTATATCGGCGTTTTTCAGCTGCTTTATCAAAAGCATGGTATGCACGAATACATCTCCTTCCGGATGGAATTTTTCCGGCTGCTCCACGCCCTTTAACGCCTCTACCTCCGGCAATAAAACCACAAGTAGACCCGTTCCATCGAGAAGCTGCATGCCCTTATAAGGATCGGGCCCGGTAAATATTTTAACGAGCTCATCCTTTATTCGTTCTTTACTGACGCTGTTTAGCTGGTTACGGAATTTTTTAATTGCGGCAAAAGTATTTTTTTCGATATCAAAACCAAGGCGCGATGATATGCGTATCGCGCGAAGCGGCCTTAACGGGTCCTGGCTGAAGCAGATCTCCGGCGCCTGAATCGTGCGTATGATCTTTTTCTTTATATCAGACAGGCCGCCGCAATAATCTATGACCTTCTTTTTGAGCGGATCGTAAAAAAGGGCGTTTATCGTAAAATCCCTGTTTTGCGCGTCGGTTTCCGGGTCTTTTGAAAATTCGCCGCGGCCTTTACCCCTGAATGTGGTGACCTGAAAGGCCGCGCCTTCATTTACCACAAGCACTGTGCCGAATTCCGCGCCGACAAAAACCGTTTTTTTAAAACGTTTCTTCAGTTGATTCGGCGTTGCGTCCGTCGCGATATCGTAATCGGCAGGGGCGCGCTTCATCGCCATATCCCGCACGCATCCGCCCGCGAAATACGCGGTAAAGCCGTTTTTTACCAATTGTCTTACGATTCCTAAAGCAAGCGTCTTTTTTTCATCCATGTCTTCTTGTCTCAAGATCAATCAAGAATACTGATATTTGGAACCTGCGGGGCTGGCGGATAACCAAGTTGAGGAAGATCGCTATAAAAATTCCCCCTATCATCTATTGCAATATAGGTCGTTAACGGGATGACAAAGTTTTGGCCCCAAATACCAAAAACCACGGATTTTTTCGGCGCTTCAGTGAGCGTAATAGCGCAAAAAAATAATACCGAGTTTGGATCGCCGTTTCGCCATCCGATTATAGGCGGTGTAGCCGTATAGCATATGCTACTGAAATATTGCCCGTTCAGATCGATCCCTGAAAAATCTCCGTGTTTTCCGGTTTCGGCAAAAGAGGCCCGTTCAGCAAATCTGATAGCACCAAGCTGCATTATCGCCTCACTCGCTACGGCTTTTACCTTTATATTATTCATTACCGGCATGGCCAGCGCGACGAGAATGCCGATGATGACAACCACGATCAACAGCTCTATCAGCGTAAAGCCATGTGTCTTTTTGCGCTTATTCATGTCCTGTGTGCCATATTTTTGCGCGGAGATGTTTTTTCTGGGCATGCCTGCGCTTTGATTCAAGGACCTTGAGCTTTGCCCGTTTGGAGCGTTTGCGTTTCTGGCGCCTGATCTTTTCGATGCGCTGTCTTTCTTCCGACAGCCTGCCGAGGACAAGCGCCTCTATCTTATCGGCAAGGATGTTCCGCGCGACATAACGGTTCAGCGCCTGGGAGCGCTCCCTCTGGCATTTTACCTCTATGCCGGTGGGAACATGCTTAAGGTATACGCGGCTGGAGGTTTTATTTACGTTCTGGCCGCCCGGGCCCTGCGACCTTATAAAATCTTCGGTAATATCCGCTTCCCGGATACCAAGGCGTGACATCTTATACGCGAGCGCCATTTCTTTTTCAGGGCTTACACCGAATCCCGGCATATATTTAAACCGCTTCTATTGTTGACGGCGGTTTCGTCGTGATGTTGTATGTAACGCTTACCACTCCGGGGACCTCCGCAATCATCCTCTTCGAGACCTTCTCAAGCATTTCAAACGGAAGCCTTGTAGGGCTCGCGACCCGCGCGTCAATGCTGTCCCAGCAGCGTATTTCTATCTGCTGGCCGAATTCGCGCTTCCCGGCGCGGATACCCGTAACGCGGTCCTCGTGCAGTATGGCCATGTATTGAAACGCGTTTACTGCCGAAAACTCTTCCTCTACTATTGCGGTCGCCCTACGCGCGGTCTTTATCCTCTCGGGTGTCGCCTCGCCTATTACGCGCGCCGATAAGGCGGGCCCGGGGAAAGGCATCCTGTCGTATACGACCTTCGGAAGGCCGAGCGCTTCAGCGACTTTTCTTACGCCGTCTTTCCGCAGCTGCACAAGCGGCTCGATTATTTTATATCCGAACGCGGCCTGCGGGTCTATGCCCAGCTGTTCAAAAACATTGTGCTGTCTTTTTATCCCGGCAATGGTTTCGTCCACGTCAGTAAGAATGGTCCCCTGCAGCAGGTATTTAGCGCCGCTTTCCTTTACGATCCTCCCGAATACATTCTTGTAAAACGTCTGCGTAATGGCCTCTCTCTTCTGCTCGGGATCGGTTATGCCTTTTAAGGCCTTAAAAAATTCTGCCTGCGCGTCCAACAGCTCCACCGTAACGCCGAACCCCTTAAACAACGCAACAACACGTTCGGGCTCGCCCTCCCTCATGATGCCGTTATTTATAAAATAGGTCTTAAGCCTCTTGCCCAGCGCCTTGTGGCCGAGCATTGTGACTGCGGACGAATCAACGCCGCCCGACAGCGCGTTGATCGCGAGCCCTGATCCTACGGTTGTCGCGATCTCTTTTGTTTTTTCGTCTATGAATTTCTTGGTATCCATCCCCTGCGCCGTTATCTCGGCAATCTTTACCATACGAACCTCCTGTTATTTACCCAGCCTCTCTTTTACCAGGTCGCTTACCAGTTTACCGTCAGCCCTTCCGGCGATCTTAACGCTTACCTCTTTCATGACCTTTCCCATATCTTTCATGCCGGCGGCCCCGGTTGAGGCAACCGCTTCTTCTATGAACTTTTTTATCTCATCCGCGGAAATTTCTTTCGGCAAATACGACTTAAGGATATCCAGTTCCTTTTCCTCCTTGGCGGCAAGCTCGGGCCGGTTGCCCTTTTTGAACTGCTCTATGGATTCCTGCCTTTGCTTTATCTGCTTTCTTATGATAGTTATGATATCGCTGTCATCCAGCTTGTCTTTCTTTTTGTCTATCGCAAGGTTCCCCATGGCCGCGCGCAGGAAACTGAGCGTGGAGATCTTAACGCTGTCCTTGCTTTTCATTGCCTCTTTGTAATCAGCTATTATTTTTTCATCAAGCATATCACTGTCTCCTTTCTAACATCTGGCACATCTTATCCGGCAACTCTGATTCCGCGAATATTTTTTCCCCTGTGATCGGGTGTATGAATTCTAATGACTTCGCGTGCAGGCACAGCCTTTTTGCCTTGACCTTGAAGTGCCGCCGGAACACAAACCGCGTATCGCCTAAAATAGGGTTCCCGAGTTGTTTGAAGTGCAGCCTTATCTGGTTTGTCCGGCCGGTTACAGGCGATGCCTCCACAACGCTGAAATCATCGCGGCATTCCAAGATACGGTATTTGGTAACGGCGGGCCGGCCTTCTATGCGGTCGGTGATCTGGCCATCCGAAATCCTGGGACAGCCCTGCACGAACGCTATGTATTTTTTCTTTATCTTCTTATCCCTGAATCCATCCATCATCTTTTTCTGGATGGATTTCCCTTTGGCATAAATAATAAGGCCCGAAGTATCCCTGTCAAGCCTGTGGCACGGATGCAGCCGGTAAGGGATGTTATCTTTTTTTAACCGCTCATTCAGTATGCCTGTGAGGGTATGCGTTTCTGCCTTCGGCGTGGGTATCACCAGAAGGCCTTCCGGCTTATCCAGGATCAAAAGCCACTGGTCCTCATAAATAACGGGTATCACTTGTCCTTATAGATCCCTTTATAACCGTGGCTTGTTTCGCTTATAGGCTGGAACACGAGCTGCACAACCCTTGCGTTTTGTTTGAGCCGTATGCCGTTCGGGTTTTCCACCACCAGGATAAACTCGCTTCTTCCGCTGAAGCCCGCGTCCCATACGCCGTTCTGGGTGAACACGCCCATGCGTAAAAGCGTTGTCCTCGTAAAAGCGATGCCAGGACCTTATAGGCGCCGCGCTTAAGTACCCACCAGCCGAATTTATCATCCGGGTTTTTCTTTTCCGCCGGGATGGCTTTGCCGGCGGGCACCTTTCTTTCCTTGTTGGAAAAATCAACCGCGCCCTCCTCGTCAAATTCGCAGATCTGCGCAGCCGTCAGGTCGAACCCGTTCGGCGTAAGCTGGGTTGTGAGGTCAATAAAACCACTTACAAGCGCCCTTTCTTTTATGAGCGCCTCTATCTGCTCCCTGTTCAGCATCTATGATTATCTATACTTGTTCAGTATATTCAATACGCCGTCAGCCGATTTCGGCATAGCTGCCTTGTTTTCTGTAAGTATTTCTTTCGCGGTCAGCTCCTTATTGTAAAGCTCCTTATTGCCTTCCCTGTGCTGGGCTATAACCGCGCCTTCCAGTTTTACGCCCGCAAATAACCCGCGGCTCCTTGAATAAGACAGGATGCCGCCTTTAAGCTGGGCATCGGTTGAGGCCTCTGCGTCCCTTCCTACCGGGCCTGCGGCTACTCCCGCATCCGCGCCAAGCTTAAACTTGCTCGCCAGAAGCCCGTCCACGCTTCTTCTGTTCGTTACCACAAGTACGAAATCCGTCGCCTGGCCGCCTATCTGCCAGCCAAAACTGCCGCCCGCTATCGTGAAAATAGCCGGTGCCGACCATTGTTTCGTACCGGGGTCTTTCACCATTATGATACCCTGGCCGTATTTTCCGCCTATGATAAAACCGCCTGATACGGTCGACGGAAATATCGCTATCGCCGAACATTTCCTCAACAGGTCCTCGGGTATGCTCTGGTCGGGCATCCTCTGTATTTCATCCAGCACCTTGCCCGACTCTTCCACCAGGTCGGTCCACTTATTGCCATCCGCCCTGGCCGCAGCCGGGTATAGAACATAGAACATTAAACATACTAACCCGATCACCGTAAACTTTTTCATATTACCTCCTCCTCTAGTTATTGCCACCGACCAATCATTATCTCTGGAACAGAACAACATCATCTCCTTTTTTCACAGCATAATCGAAACCTGAGTTCCATGAACCATCATCGACCTTATTCGGCCCCAGCGACACCAGCGATGTTCCGTGCGGCGCGGGTTCCCACTGGGGATTCCCATCCCACCAAATGACTGTTCCCCATGGATCCAAGAAAGCATCGGGATTGTCGACATAGGGCCCTGTCCAATTGGGATATTGCCCGGCAGTATCCCAAAGCCCGCATTTCTTGGATTTCCATCCAGCCAGCGTCTGTATATTCCCAAAATCCTCGCCATTGATCTGGTTCCCGCTTTCATCCAGCGTATAGGGCCAATAGCCGGTTGTGGCATGGAACGTATTTATCGCGCGCAGCAAATTGGCCATTTTGGGAATAGTCTTTGCGTAATTGACGTAATTCTGATATTTAGGGATAGCTAACGACGCCAAAACGCCGATTATTACGATCACAATCAAAAGTTCGATCAACGTAAAGGATCTCTTCATGCCATATATTCTTTTTTTATCTTCTTCATCGAATTGAACATATTTGACTTTACGGCGGGGCAGGTCCTTTCCACCTCCTTTATTAAACGGCCCATCTTTTCTCTTTGCGTTTTGCCCGCATTCGGGCATCCGCATTTTACGGCCGGAAATCTATTCAGCCGGCTGAACCTGGCAAGCTCTTTTTCTTCAACATACGCAAGCGGCCTTAATATCGTGATCTTGCCTCCGAACAACTCCTGTTTCGGCGACATCGCGCTTATCTCGCCGTTAAAGAACAGGTTCATAAGCATTGTTTCGATTATATCATCTTTATGGTGGCCAAGGGCTATTTTTTTGTAACCTGATCTTTCAGCGAATTTAAACAAGGCCTTGCGGCGGTTCCATGAGCACCAGAAACAGTTTATTGCTTCGGGCCTTTGGCCTTTTTTTTGCAGTCTTTCTTTGCCGATATGATATTTATAACCGTTTTTTTTGAAATATTTACGAAGCACCACGGAATGTTTGCGGTCATAGCCCATGTCTATATGCACCGCCATGATCTCGTACTTTATCGGCACAAAGGACTGACGGTATTTCAGTATCCGTAAAAGAGAAAGACTGTCCTTGCCCCCGGAAACGGCAACCAATATCTTGTCCCCGTCTTCCATCATCTTATAATCGGTAAGGGCCCTGCCGACTTTCTTGGACAGAAAAAACGTCGCGTTATCTAATTTTGTTTTCATCGTTAATCAAGCAAACGGCAGAATTCTTTTACGGTCTTTATGCGGGCCCCTAACGAGCGGCTGTTATTGTAAACAAAGTTGTCGTTTGACACGACCGTGATGCCGGCGGGATCTTTTGAATCTTTTATGATCTCCATTATTTTCCTGTCGGCGTCCTTGCCTTTCTGGGTATAGAAGGCGGTTATCCCGCTTCCCGCGGATTCCTGTTCGTCGTACATATCGCCTTTACCGTCAAAAACTATATAGACCCTCTCGATATCTTTTCTTGAATTTTTAAAATCCGACAGGAGCCGCACAAGGGCCAACCGCGCGGCCTGCAGGCTTTCATCCAGCATCTCTTCCAATTCTGGTATCGCGTGTATGACATTGTAAGCGTCGACTATCAGGGTCTGCATTGATGCGCATCTCCGGTCTTGATTTTTTTAGTTATTTCATTGTTCATGGCAAACCCTTTCTATTTTAATACTTCGAAGATTTTTTGCTTCGAAGCGCGGCCCTTCAATAAAACTACCG
>JAPLLL010000036.1 GCA_026387595.1 Candidatus Omnitrophota bacterium | reverse complement strand
CGCTATTCCAGATCTCAAGGATCGACCGTTTATTTACATTACCGGCAACTAAATGCCTGCCCCAATCATGGGTGCATAAAAGCACGGATCCATCATAGTCAACAAGGGTCTGATAAAAAGGGTAATAGCAGGCCCTTTTCATCGGGTTTTTAAGAGCCTTTATGCCTATATCCTCCATCTGGACCGTACCGGCTCGGTTCGAAAGAGTGATGCCAAAATGTTCCTGTGGCGATAACCATCTCCTGCGTAAAACAATCTGGTCATCCTGTAAGCCCGCCGTTTTCTTTAAATCGTTAAAATATTCTACCTGATGAGGGCCGTCATACATACTGATACAAAGCAATGTAAGCCCCGCCTTGAATAACCCGGAAAGTTTTTCGGATGTGAGCAGATCTCCGTTCGTTATCATCTCAATGTGCGCCTGAGGGCAGTGCTGTTTTGAAAGCCTTATTAGCGTCTCGATATTTTTGTAGAGCAACGGCTCCCCGAAACTTGAATAAAGTATGGTGCCTTTAAATTCCGCTTTTTTGAGGTCTAGCATGACCTTTTCGTATAGTCGCGTTGAAATATGCTTATTAACATTCGGGAAAATCTTGGGATCGGATCGCGGACAAAAAACACACTTTCGGTTGCACAGGCCGGTCAAATTAAATTCAATGACCGCAAATAATAGGGATTTTTCGCAAGCACCCCGCCCAATCAAATGACTGTCCAGCAGGCTGTTTTTCCGCGCTATATCAGGATCTAAAAATTTACGCTTAACCCTCATTTGCCCTCCCAGTAGCGCGCAGTCAGCGGGTCAGCTTTGATCAGCTTCTCAACCCGTTTCAGGTCCTGCGGAGTATCCACGCCATAGGTATTGAATTGCGAGAGCACCATTTTGACTTTCTGCCCGTGCTCCAGCAGCCGCAGCATATCAACCGACTCTATGATCTCCAAAGGTTTCGGCGCAAGATTATTGAACATGATCAGCGAATCGCGCCTGAAAGGAATGATCGGAATTTGTTTGTACCTCGCGACAGGCCCTTTTACCTTCTTTGCGGAAGGGATCGGCTCCCGCGAAAAATAAAGCGCGTGATTATCTTTATCGACTACGACCTTAACTACGTTCGCGTCTTCCTGCTCTTTTGCGCTCTCAATCTCAACCATAAGGTTGACTACTAAAATGGCGCTGTCTTCCAGCATGGGCCTGATGGCCAAATCTATCATCTTCGGGTTAAGCATGGGCTCATCGCCCTGGATCATCACAACTATGTCAATTTTTTCCCCTACCTCGCGCTCAATATTCAACATCGCTTCAGCTGCCCTGTCTGAAGCACGCGTATGTGTATCCTTGGTCATTACAACCTTAATCCCATTCTTCAAGCAATAGTCTTCGATTTCTTTATCGCAGGTAGCCACATAAACATATTTTAACGTTTTGTTCATCCGGCTCCTAAAATAAACATGACCCACTAACGGGACACCGCATATATCCGCAAGAGGCTTCCCCGGAAATCTTGTGGAAGCCATTCTCGCAGGTATTATACCGGCTATAACCATCTTACGCCTCCTTACCAAAAAATCTTCACCGCGGCCGCTCTTTCTTGATTGTCGACAACCCATCTCTGCAGGCTGTGCCCAGAAACAGAGCGTCAAAACCAAAGGCCAGAAAGTTAAAACCTTCTTTTATCTTCTTGTTAAATTTTCCGGGATCCGGGTCCACAACATGAAAACCGGCCGATTTCCCCAATTTTCCGCAACGCTCAACATATGAGCCTATTAAATCTTTTACGGCCTTTCTTTCAAATTCACCCGGATAACCGATTGAGGCCGATAAATCATAAGGCCCTATAATGCTCCCGTCAATCCCGTCCACTCCCAAGATGTCTTCCAGATTTTTTATGGCATCTACATGCTCTATCTGAACTATAACAACACTATTCTTATTAACCCATTGTTTATATCCCTGGAAATCCAGACCATACCCCTGCGCCCTTGCTAAACCTACGCCCCTTTTGCCTGAAGGTGGATATTTGACTGCCTCCACAGCCCTTATGGCATCTTCTTTACTGTTCACCATCGGAACGATCACGCCGTGCGCGCCCGCGTCCATTACCCGCTTTATGATCAGGGGATCGTTCACGCCAACCCTGACCAAAGGGGTATTGCCGCTTAACTCTATTGTCTGTATAAGCTGCTGCGCTTCATGCATGCATATGGCTGAATGTTCCATGTCGATTACCAGCCAATCAAATCCGGCTTTTGCCATGATCTCCGCAATAGCAGTATGCCCAAGGGTAATCCATGAACCAACCGTAATCTCCCCTTTATTCAACTTCTCTTTAAGACCTTTCATGTCGCCTCCTATAAATCATATTCACTTTTTACTGGTTCCCGTTACGCCTGAATAGCCTGATCAATCTGTGCTGCACTGGACCGTCCATATAACGCCAAAATGGCGGTTGCTCAAGCGGAAACTTTTGGCACCACTGGCATTTCTCGTCAATTAAAATAGCGTCCCTTTTATCCCAGGGGTAATCGCTGAATTTGATAACCGTCCCGTCAGGCAGTTTTTTTTCAACACGGTTACACGAATAAAAATAACTTTCAACCGTACTGGATCTCATTATATCAAAGTATGTTTTTATAACCTCCTCGGTCATCTCCTGCATTGAATCAATATTGACAAATAAACATACCGGTTGCGAATATAACAATTGGTATTTTTCCGCTTCCAAAAATAATATCGAACCTTGGTCACATTTATTAAAATCCCCCTTATCGTTTATCAACATAGACCTGGTTTCGGGGAAGACTTTTTTTATATATAGAACGTCAACTATAAGCATTTTCCCCAAATTTACACAAATAACGGTTGCCTGAGGATAAAGCAGTTTGATTAAAGATGCCGTAAAACCGTATCCGTCGCCTATAACTGCAACCATGCCGCTTTTTTCTAAACCGATATTTTTAAAAATGCTGTTTACACAAAGCATCTGCCTTGCACAATTATAATCAAATAGCCTGTTTTGCCTGTATGCCACCTGGAACCCGCGCTGTTTTACCTTTTTGTCAATTCGATATTTATGCATTAAATACTTATTCAGGGCGCCCGGGACAATATTGTGAATATACGCTGGCAGAGAACGTTTCAAAATTTGTCCGTAACTGACCCCTGAGATAATAAAATCATCGCCCTTTTTTAGAACTTTTGTCTGCGAGGCATATTCCTGCCAGTAACTGCTTGTTATGCCGGAAAATCTGTCCTGCTCATAATATTCCGCATATAGCTTTTCCATAATAGGATCACGGCCGCTCATTGGCATTGCCCCAATTTTGCTACCGGATTAAATTCTTTCTCATTATTATACAGGCTCCAGTAATAACCTTTTTTGGCAATAAGTGCACCATGGCTGCCAGTCTCCTTAACCTCCCCCTTGTCTAAGACAATAATCTTATCAGCGGTAACGATTGTGCTTAGCCTGTGCGCTATCAAAATAACCGTATGGTCCTTTATGATCTTATTTATCGAATTTTGTATCAGTGACTGCGATAAATTATCCAGGGCACTTGTTGCCTCATCAAAGATCAAGATCTGGGGGTTGCGTACGATTGCCCTTGCAATCGCTATGCGCTGCTGTTCTCCCCCTGACAACTTCATGCCTCTTTCACCTACAATCGTGTCATAGCCATCGGGGAGATTCAAGATAAAAGTGTGTGCATTCGCTATAGTCGCCGCTTTTATAACATCTTCGTCACTGACATCTTCCAACCCAAACCTTATGTTATCGCGCACTGAGGCATGGAATATGAAGGTGTCCTGGCTTACAAACCCGATCCTGCCCAGCCATGAACTTTTTTTGTAGTCCTTAAGATCAACACCATCCACAAGGACGGCGCCTTTAGTCGGGTCTAACAATCTTATGATCAAATTTATAATGGTAGTTTTCCCAGAACCTGATTGTCCCGCTATGGCTATGCAGCTGTTCTTCTCAAAAGAAATGGAAAAGTCCTTCAGCACCTCTAGTCTGTCAGGATAGGCAAAAGATACATTACGAAATTCAATTTTGTCGTTGAACGACTCCATAATCCTTGAACCATCCTTCAAGCATGTCATTTTTTCATTGACCGTCTCATAAAGGACCTCTAAGGCCGGCAAGCTGTTCAGGATCTGTATCCTCATTGTTGTTATGCGAATAATTCATTAATGGGGCCGAGGGCGAGTTTTATCATGTCTTGAAAATATAGATAAGCTAATCAATGATTTCTTTTGACGATTTT
>JAPLLL010000143.1 GCA_026387595.1 Candidatus Omnitrophota bacterium | reverse complement strand
TTTATATTCTCGGCTTCGGTATCTTTCAATATGATAAGCGTGGGGGTATCCCCGCTTAAGTCTACCTTGAGCCTCATCTGTTTATCTACCACGTAAAGCGGGTCGCCTTCCTGCGTCACGGATACTATCTTGTCCCTGATAATGTTGTGATCGTACTGGAATATCTTCGCCTTCTTCGTATCCAGGTTAAACTCGACCCATATCTTTTTACCGCCTATATCTATCGTTGTGACACGGTCGCGCGAGCCCCTGCGCGCGACGTCAAATATAAAGAAGAAGTCGCCGGCCGCTTCGCATTTTACGTTGAATTTAAGCCGTTTAGAAGTATCCTGTGTCCTGATATTACGTTCGCCGTCGATGGTTATTTTGGCTTTCTCGCCCGGTTTGCGCTGACCGTCCGGGATCTCCTTGCTTAATTCTTTTGGATCATCGGTTATCCGATCCCCCTGGCCCGCAGGCATGCTGACCCTTGTCTGGCCTGCAAGTATCGGAACAGCCCGGACCGGCGGAGCGGTAAATGGTTTAGCGGGCTTGCCCGGTTGAGGCGCAGGTACATCGATCGGAATAGCATCTGCCTGTACCGGCTGTTCTGTTCTTAATGGTTCCTCCGGCGCGGGTTTTTTCTCAGCTTCTACCGGCGGGGCGCGCCTTGGCGCAGGTATAGCGTAAGCAGGAACTGACGGCTCTTTTTCCGCCCGTTCGGCGGCCGTACCCAAAGCTCCCGGCACGGTTATTCCCGGCGACGGCTTTGCTGCCGGTGTAATTACCAGCACGCCCTGCGCATCCAAAATACGGGTGACTCCTTCTTGCGGCGTCAGCAGTCTCTTTTTTAATCCCTTTGACGCAAAGCGGTTCATATCCTGAGGGCTGAAGCCGCGTTCTTTGAGCCGTCTGTAATTTTCCGTCACAGCTTTGAAATCGCCCTGTTCCAGGATAAGGCGGTGTTCAAGCCGCCATACTTCTATTTTTTTAGGGCAGCCGTTGAACGGCATCCACGGATCATAATTTTTGTCAAAATCCTGAAGATTTACGACAGGGCTGATGACCGCAAGCGCTTCGGAGATCCTGCCCGTATCCTCGTAATGCTTGGCCAGGTTGTATTTAGCCAGCACCATCGCGTAAAGCGCTTCTTTTTTATCCCTTGTGGCGTTTTTGTAAGCCTTTTCCTTTGTGTCGGCGTCTTTCAAAAGTTCGTTTTCCTGCCTTGTATCCGCTTCGGTTATTTGCCGGGGGCCGACTTCTTTAAGCAGGTCCGGATATCGTCTTTCGCCAAAAGTGGCGCGCGCCATGATTCCAATGTTAGACATTCTTGCCCACAGCCCCTTGGCCTTACCTTCGACGGTCTCAGTCGTGATCGTCACGGCTGGCGGAGTGGTTACTTGCGCAGGAGCTGCCACTGGCGCAGGTTGCGCGGCAAGTAGTGGCGTAGGCGCTTCCGCCGAAGGCGGACCAGCTTTCGGCTGGGCCGGTATTGGCGCAGGTGTTGGCGCAGGCTGTGCAGACGTTGGTTTAACTGTAACCGGTTGTTCCGCAAGCGCCTGTTCCCACTGAATTAGTTCGAGGGCAACACGCTTTGCTCTTTCGGTATTAGTTGCAGCCGGGTGCGCCTTATCCTCTTTGATCTCAAGCGCCGCCTGGATAACTTCAAGCAGCTTTTGTTTGTCGGTAAGCTTAGACATCGTCATCCCGAGATCACCGATCTCGAGAATGCCGTTATTCGCGTATGCGGCATGCGTCGCATGCGCTCCACTTATTTCAAGGCCGCTCAATAATTCGGCAAACTTCGCCCTTTGTTCGGGCGTCAGCAGATTGAGCCTGTCCTGGCCCTCTTCCATGCCCTGGTTAATAAGTTTTCTTACATCTTGCGATAACTCTGCGGGTTTGGCTTGAGCCGGCGTTGCCGGTGCGGGAGCCGTAGGCGCTGGTTTAGGTGTTGGTATTGGAGTAGGTTTGGCTGCAGGTGGTGCTACAGGTGTTACTACCGCTGCAGGTGGCGCCTGCGCTGGCGGTGTAACCGCCTCCGGCGCTTTTGGCACGGCCGCTTCTGCCGGCGCTTGTGCTGCGCTCAGTTTTGCGGCAATAGCCCTTAGCTGGGATATATTCTCCGCATGCAGGAAATAACCCCTGTAATTCTGCCCCCGCGCTTTATTCCGCGCTGCTTCGTATTTTTCCTTTACTGACGCAAGCGCTGCCGGGGCTTTTGTAACCTGATTACCGGCGCCGAAGCTAACCTGGTTAGTTTCGCCGGGTATGAATTCCATGCCGAACATATGCGGCACAGTATCGCCCAGTATACCGGCAAAGTTAAATGCCATGTTGGCATCTGTTCGGTAATTCATGATCAAGATTGGGTACGGGAAATTATCAGGCTTCCTTAACTGGGATGCGCCGACCTGGGTCTTGCCGTCCTCTGTTTTTGTCTGGCCCGCCCAGAAAGGCAGTACAACGTTAAAATCAAGACCGTTTTTCTTCGCTATCGCCTCTGCCTCTTTAGTGACTATAATGCAATTAGTCCAATTGAAATTCCACCTGGCGCCCGCGGTATGAGGTTCGACATCCCATACTATGCCCGCTATAGCAGCCGCGGCAGGCGTGTTGGCTAGGTCCTTTTTCGCTTTATTTAAATTCTCGGCAAGTTGCCGCACCATTTTCAGGCCGTCTTCTTTTTTATCGTACGCCCAACTGGGATCACCGAGCACCACTTTGAGCTTTATGCCTTTTGCGGCAAATGTCTTGGCAAGGTTGGCTACCTCATCCGCGCTCATGACCCGGCCGTCATGGTAGCCGCTGACTACGACTCCGCTGACTCCCATATCGGCGAAAAGCTGGTAGTCCGCATCGGTAAAATTCCAGTGATCATAAGCGAATACGGCTACCGTCTTTCCGGACCTGACGGTTTCCCGGTTCATACTGCTTAATTGCGCCATCAATGTCCCGGCCTGTACTTGTGGCTGGGTAGCCGGCACTGTTGGTGTTAGTGTCATCGGCGCTACCGGTTTAGGTTGCGCCTTAGCTGCTTCTAACCGTTGTATTTCCCGGCGCAGGCCAGCGGCCTCCTTTTTAAATGATTCTGCGCCTTTACGATTATTTTCGCCGTCTTTAGTCTTGGGGTCTATAAGCGTGGAATCCAGGGCAGCGGCCTCATAAAACTGCCTCACGATTTCTTCGAAAAGTTTGGCGGCCTTATCCAATCCTTCCACGGTAGGTTTTTGCGCAGCTGCTGCGGCTGCTTCTTGGGCCTCTGCAAGGCGATTTCCCATTTGGCCAAGGAGTTGCTGCACCTGTTTCGCCTTTTCTGTCTGTTGCGGCTGAGCTGCCGGTGTCACTGGTGCCGCAGGTTGCGCTGCCAGCTTGGCTTGCACGGGCGTTGGTTTAGCTACTGGAGGCGCGGCCGGCGGGGCGATCGTAAGCGTTGCCTGAGATACGACATTGGTGGCCGTCATCAGGGTCATCTGCTGCGCCCTTGCGGAAGCTGTCATGATATTATCAACCTTCGCCCTCAGGTCCCTTATCGCGTCTATCTGCTGCTTAAGATGACTCTTAAGGACAGGGCTCTTCTCCCATATAAGCGCATTCGTAAGCGCGTTCGTGCGCGCATCCAAGATCGAGCCGGCCTGCGCCGCGTACGCCATCACGCTGATCTGGCCCGCGCGGTACTGCTGGGCAAGGGTTTCCTGTTTCTGTTTCAGCGCTTCGTCCTGGGTGTTCATTTTCGCGATCGCTTCGGATGCGTTCACTTTCTGCTGCTGGCCGCCAAACATGTAAAGGGCAGTACCTAAAACAAATCCCGTTTTGGTCGGCACTTTACGCATGGTGCCTTCGATTTCCCATTTTGTTCTTAATGTAGCTAACCGCACGGCCTTTCGGGCCTTGGTTAAATTTTTCCCGCTGCGGACAGCAATATCACGCGCCATTTCCAATCTGCCTGAGACCCCGAGCTCAAGCGCTTCCCTGCCTTTTGCCGCAGACCTGCCCTGCTCATCGACTTCTATAAGCGTTACCGGCGTGTCTTTTAAGGCGCCCTCTTTGGCCATCTTCTCTACTTCAGCGGCGACCCTTCTCGTAACAAGCCTGGACGTACCTTTTTCAAATGCGACGAATATATATCCTATGCGCTGCATGTCTTTTACGCGCGCTATAAAATCAACAAGGTTTTTGATCCTGGTCTCCGTGCTTGCGCCGGGTGATTCTTTCTTGACCCTGACAAGGAGGCCTCTTGGGTTCTCATTGCCGAATCCCATGTCTTTTTCAAAGACTTCATAGCTTATGCCCGCATCCCTTAAGCCGCCTTCTATTGCTCTTATGTTTTCCTGGTCTCGGCGCGTTTCTGAAAGCGCCTGGCCGACAAGTTCAACGGCGGGCAATTGCGCGATCTTTTCGTTCGCCTTGCCTGTCATCAGCGCAGCCAGCCCTTCCGCGCCCTTTACGATCGTGTTGCCGTTCTCATCCACGGAAACCCTTTCCTGGAGCAGCGCCGGGTTGGCAAGCAGCATAATGGTTAAGTCTTTCATCTGACCGTGCAGGGAGATTACAAATTTCTTAAACGCCTCGGAATCAAACCTGGCCCCGGCCGCATTGTAAAATCTGGATAATATCGGTTGGACATTGAACAATGACGAAGAAATGGCAGTAACAACTGCTTTCCCCGCTTCCGGCTGCGCGGTCATGATCCCGTCCAGCGCTTCAGCTACTCCTTTTTCAACAGCGGCCATGTCGCGGCTTATCGCGGCTTCGACCTGCTCGGCCATCTGCTGCGATAATTTTACGCCCATATCAGCTCCGGCCTTCAAAACATCCGCAACCCTTGACCGGCCCGCCTGTTGGTCCGCAAAAGCCTCGACCTGCCCTTTTGTGGCAAGCTCGCTATTGACCGACTTCATGGCCTCGCGCTCAACGCGCGCGAAAAATATCCTGAATGCCTTTCTTAATTCCAGAAGGTAATCCCTGTATCTTGCATCCTCTGTCTGCGGCATCCTGCTGTTTACTATGTTCATGATCTCCGGCTTTATCTGACCGTAGGGACCTTTGAATTTATCCAGCGCCTTGATCAATATCTGCTTTGCGATAAACAGGGCCTGCTCATAGCTGCCCTGGTCCCCGAGCTTGGCATTTATATCCTCGACAAGGTTATCCAGCACCCTCTCCGGGTCAAAACCGACCGACAGAGCCACATCTCTTGCAAATTCGCGGCCATCCTGTTCGCCGTACACTTTCTTCCAGTTCATGATGCCGAGTGCGGGAACCAGTCCAACGCCCTCAAGCAGGTGGTTCCTCATTATGTCCACAGCATCAAGTTGCATATCTATGGGGAAATTGTATCTTGCCTCCCTGTTCCTAGCCGCAATGGCTTCTGTTGATGCCTTTGCCTGTATCCCGAGCACCATCTCAAGCGCGGCTTCAATATCGTTCTTGTCCAGGAGTTCCCTGATCTGGTCTATCTCGCTGTATACGACCCTGCTTTTTTTATCGCGGTCCACGAAAGCGTATTTGATTATAAGTTCGTCCTCAAGCGACAGAAAATACTGTACGGTGCCCGGGTCGCCCTGCCTGCCGGTACGGCCTTCCACCTGCCTGTCAATGCGCGGGTCAGCGCTTCTTTCAGATATCAGGACAGACAGGCCTTTTTTCCTCACCTCTTTGTCGATCTTTATATCCGTTCCTCTGCCTGCCATGTTAGTCGCGATCGTAACAGCGCCTTCTTTGCCTGCCTCTGCCACGATCTGCTCTTCCTGATCAGCTTTCTTTGCGTCTAAGACCCTTACCCCGGAAATCAGCGAGCCTTTAACGGTTCTCATAAGTTGTTCGGCCTGGTCCGGAACGATCTCAAGGCCTTTCGCTATTTCATCTCGGCTCATCTTGCCGCTGAGCAGCCCGCCAAGTGCTTCGGCATGCGGTATCGACGTACCCACGCACGCAAGGATCGGTATGCCTGCAGTATGGTCCGCAAGGATCTGTTTGACCATCGCATCCCATTTCTCAAACCTGGTCTTAAACAACTTGTCCGGCCGGTGCTCTCTTATTATTTCTGTGTTGGAAGGAACAACGTACACATCCATCTGGTATGTACTGCGGAAAAAATCCCTTTCAGTAGCCGCTGTCGCAGTCGTACCTGCGGTTTTCCTGTATTGGAGATTAAGCCTTGCACTGGAAACGCTGTCTTTTTCTTCTGTGGGCTTGCCTATCTCAACGCCTTCTTTTGCTTCTATCGCTTCGTGCAGGCCGCCCTCCAGCCTTTGGCCCTCTAGCCTGCCCCCGGTTAATTTGTCCGTTATAACAACCTTGCCGTCTCTTACTATATATTTGCCATCCCTGTTCCAGACGGTATGGGCCTTTAGCGCATTATCCAGCCTCCCGAACCAATACCGCGCGTTAACAGTCTCGTCAAGCAGGTTTTCCACGCCCAATCCCTGTTGCGCCACTTGGGCCTGGATGAAATCCACCCCCTCCGGCGTCAATGACACGGTTTCCTCGGTCCTGTCTACTTTAACTTCAAAATAACGGCCATTATATAACTTCGCGTCTTCAGCTTTCCCGGTCCGTTTCTTTTGCCAGTCTTCAAATGCGCCGTGTGTTAGAGAATTTTCAGTCTTAATAAGGTTCGCTATGATCGCATCGGCTATGCCTACATCCTTTTTAAACGCTTCATAATTTTCTTCCGCAACAGGGCCGGCCATCCTGAGCTGGTTATTGAACGCATCTACCAACAGCCCGTCCGCTTCGTCAACGATCTGGAAACACCTTTTAAGCGACATCTGTTTTTTAAGCGCCTGGTCCATTACCTGGTTATCTTCAAGCCAGTCAAACCCGAAATCCGTATCCTGGCCGTATATGATCCTGGCGCTTTCATAAACCTCTTTTGTCCCGCCCTCAGCCTTTACAAATGCAGGCTTGTCGTCTTTGCCCATTACAAGGAAGCCGGTCTTCTCTGGATCCCTGGATATAAGCCCAACTACATGACCGAACGCCGAGTATAATGGGAGGTTCGCTTCAGCATCTTCCTTAGCTTTCCCATAGCTTCGCGCTTTTACATGGACCTGTTGCGTGATCGCGTTAAGTATGGCTGGAAATCCTATTGATATGGTTTTACCCTGGCCTGTGGGCAACTCAGCTATTACGCCGAAATGTATCGCGAGCGCGCACAATATCTGCGTCTGGTAGGCCCTTTTATCAAGCGTTACCTGGCCAACGTTCCTTGCGACCGCGAAGACAACCGGCAGCAGCGCGTCAAGTAGGGCGTCTTCATTGGTCACGGCCATTATCTTCGCCCTTTGCGCCTCGAACATCCGTTTTCTCTCTTTATTTGTTATGCCGGGTATGGCGTAGAAAAATGGTTCGATCAAGCTTACAATGCCATCAAGCGCTTCTCTCCTCTGCTGTTCTGTAGCAGTAGCGTCAATAAATTGATTTGAGTATATGCCGAGCTGACCCATTAACATCTGCTTTAATATCGGGCTCGTATTGGCTGCGGCGGCTTCCAGTCTTTGCATAACAGGGCTTGCCTCATCCGCAAATTTCCGGATCTTCTCAAGCACCTGTGTGTCCAGTTTCGGTATGGGTATATCTACGAGCTTGCCTTTCGGCGCCTCGCGCCTTCCGGCTTGCCTCTTGAGGACCTTTGCGCTTTTTGCGGCGGCCCTTGCGGCGGCTTCTTCGGCTTTTATCCTTTCGGCTTCAAGCCTTGCAGTTTCCTCGGCCCTGGCCGCCGCTTCCCTGGCCCTTTCCACAGCGGCCTTTTCTTCCGCGATCCGCGTTATCTGCTTGTTTATAAATGTGATCTTCTCGGTTCCGGCGGAAGTGATCTTTTCAGGGCTTGCAGGATCTACCGTAGCCAATTTCTTATTCACCACATCGGCTAATATAGATTTGACTCCATCTTCTGTCGTGGCTCTTTCAATATCTGTAAGAGCAAGCGCAACGATCGCAACGGCCAGATTTTTCTTCGTGCTTTCCGCTGCGGCTGCTACAGCAGCATCGTTTTTAATTGCACCGTTTTGCCCTAGGATCTCATCTACTCTTGCAATAGAACCGGCAGCCTTAATATCATTTACGGCCCTTTGCACAGCGGCCTTCCTTGCCTGCTCTTCGAGGAATCTCTGCTGTTCGGCTTCTTTTTGCGCGCGTTCCTGCGCGAGCCTTGCCTGTTCGGCCTTGGCGGCTCTCTCTTTTTCGGCGGCGGCTTTTTGTTCTGCTATTTGCGCGGGCGTTAGTCCAGCCGGCGCAACGGGTGTTTTATTAACATTGTATACAAGGGCTTCCCACGGATCGATTACGTCTGCAGGAAATTTTGCGCACATGTCATTATCAAGCACAACCTCCAGCCCTATGTTTAAATTTGAAACTTTACGCTGCAGCGTAGTCGCCTCGAGGCCGGGTTCACCGGGTTCCAGCACGCCTCTTATGACGCTGCTGCCGCCAAGCACAAGATACTTCACGTTGGGCAACTGGGGTAATAGCGCTACCGTGGCGCCAACCACGGCGCCAAGTTCGTGATTGACCATGATAACGTTTACGCCCTGTTCTTTTGCTTTCGTGATCAAAGCGGCTTCCTGTTCTCCCTTTCCCGGAGCTTCTCTCACAACGTCTTCTTCAAATTCAATGTTACCGAGTCCTTGAGCCTGAATATTTGCCTTGGCGCGATCAATGTAACCGGGCTCGTCCTTGTCCTTATAATCTTCAACGGCCAGTACATAACCTGCGCCAAGCCTTGCCGCTACGATACCCAAGATACCTGTGCCTGACCACGCATCCATAAAACGAAGTTTACTAAACTCTTCTGGTCCGAGCTGCGATTTCATTTTCTGAAGGGCCAATATCGAAGCTATTGTGCTGTCCTGATAGGCGTACTTTATAAGTTGGCCTTTCTTCAGGTCAAGGCCGTCTATTTGTATTAAGATACAGCCATCCGGGAGCTGGCCCTGGGTAAGCGCAGGCAAAGTCCTGTGCGTGAGAAATATGTTCCCTATCTTGGCGTACCCGTCCTGCAGCATTACCTCGTCCAGCTCTCCTTGCGCCGCTTTTAGCCTGAGGTCTGCCACAGCTACTGCGGGCTTGGCGGGTTTTTTCGGGTGGGCCGCTTGCCAGGTGCGGGTGGCGGCGGCTACCTTCTTATTAAACATTTCTTTGCTTAGTTCAACGCGGAGGCCTTTCAGGAACTTTAAGGCCGGGTCCTCTACTTCGGTTATCGTCAACACCCAATCAAAGGAGTTGATATGGACCTTTATGTTGGGCGCCTTGTCCCTTCGATTAAAATCTATCGTCCCATCCTGCGGGTTGCTTGATACGGCTAAATCAAACAGGTAAATTGACGGCTGGATGAGCATATGCGGTCTTGTGATCTCGGTATATATAAGGTCTAGCAGGTTTTGCGTTAATTGATTGGTGGACACGCCAGCCTTGGTTTCAACCAATACTTTCCGGCCGTTTACGTCGTTGAATTCGATAACTATGGGGATGGCGCCATCCTGGCTGGTATAAAGTCCGTTATCGCGAACAGCCGTAGTGCGAACGGTATTTACCGTTAGGCCTATTTCATTCGCGGCGCCTACGGCCTCTATGAGCCCGTCGAGTTCTACAGAAGTACCTTTGGGGATAGAAAACTCAAATCCTTTCGCCAGCATTCCGGCGTCGCCTGTCGGTTGTCCGGTTGCGTACCCGGCAAGGCCGGCCAGCGACTCAAGCTGCAATGCCACCGGCGCGAGTGTTGGCGCGGTCACTGTAACCATTGCCGGACCTGGGATCCTCCATCCAGACCGAGGCCCTAAACCAGCGAGATAGGCTTCCCAATCGGCCTTCTCTTTTTCGTAATACTGCGTGCCTTCAGTATGATATGGCGGTTCAGAATTATCGACGAATAACGAAAAATCAGCCGGAAACGAGATACCGTCAGGCTTTTTATGGTCGAAATAAGTAAGAGCCTTGCTAAGCGATGCGGAGGTTTCAAAGATACCCAAGTCTTTGCGAGAGGGGTCTGCCTTACCAGCAATCTCTTTAATATCTCCCAGCGTAGGGATAGTCTGGTGCGGCACTATAATCAGATTGGCTTCTTCTTCGGGCGTTAGCCCTATTTCCTTGAGGCGCGTTTTATAATATTCACCCATGTAAGGGATAGAAACGATTATCCTTGGGATTACCTTGAATTCCGGGTCGGCCTCTCTCCTTGCCCTGTAATACTTCATTATCTTTCCGATGCTATCTACTACATTCATTCCGCTATACGCGGCATCGTCCATTAGGACATAAGTATGGATACCGCTTTTTGCCATACTGTTAAGCGTGCTCAAGTAACAATTTTCATACTCCTTTTTGTAACTGCCAAAATATCCGGCTATCTTGGGCTTCTGCTTAAGTCTGTCTTTACAGATCTCATATACCCATCTGGCTGAGTCGTGGGCCTTAGCTCCCCAAAGAACCGCATATG
>JAPLLL010000070.1 GCA_026387595.1 Candidatus Omnitrophota bacterium | reverse complement strand
GATACCTCCACAAACCCGCCGTCGCCTGAAACTGTGCCACCCTTAGCTTCAATTAAAGCGTCAGACCAAAATAGCGCAGTATCGGGCGAATAAACCGTTACTATTCCGCCGTCGCCGTTTAGGCCGGCATTCGCTGTAGTCAAACTATCAGGAGATAAGACAACGACATCGCGGCCGTACAGGGTTATGTTCCCGCCGTTGCCGTCGATCGCGTCCGCGTGCGCCAGGCTGAACTGGCCGACTTTTTGGCCGCGCATCTCGATCGTGCCTCCCTTGGCGCCGGATTCAATTGCCGAAGCGTTCAATGTACCGGTGTTCTGCACGATGCCATTACTGTTTGACACCAGAACGATCTTGCCGCCTTTATTGACCATCGAGCCGGCCTTTACAAGGCCATTCTGATTTATAAGAGTGGTGAATACATCGTTTACCGCCTCGGCCTCCATGAAAACCTGTCCGCCGTTTGCGTATATATCGCCTACGTTTTCAACGCCGACTGTTACTCTATTATCGTCCTTGTCATAGACATTATTTAATACTTCCTTATTTACAACGGCCTGGATACTGCCGTTATTGGTAAGGTTCAAGGTCACTTCGCTGCCGCTTACCAGGTTCACCGTGCCAAGATTGGCGTTAATAACACCATCGGCGGCGTTTCTTACTGCGCCGGCCATTAATGTAACGCCAAAAGGATTCGTGGCGGTGATCTCTCCGGCATTGACGATCAAGCCCGGTTCGGCGATACCGTTACTGTTAAAGCTGTAATTGCCGGACTTGAAGTTATCAAGAGACATATTAAGCGTCGAAACTACAAGCCCGCCCACATTGACCTGCGCGCCTGGCGCAAATAACACGCCGCTTGGGTTAAGCAAAAAGACGTTGCAGTTTCCGGTTAGGGCGCCCTGTATGTTTGAGATCACGCCGCTTACATCATGATGCAGTATCGCGGCAGAGGCGCTTGGACCTATGTTGTCTACGCTGTTATTGGCGCCGATATTGAAGCCGCCCCGCCAGTCGATCCATGTCTTATCGGAAGCGCCGGCATTGACAGTCATATCCATGCCATCAGAAGTAATGGTAGGCGCGCCGACTTGGACTACGGGATTTTCAGGAAGGTCCCCTCCTAATGCCACCTGCGCGGGGAATGCCGCATAGTATATATAGAGGAAGAGTGTTATCAGGGTGCATAAGCTCAGCTTATTGCTTAACACATTAAGCCTTTTCGCTTTCATTTTTGCCCCCTTAAGTTTACCACTCATATTCCACGCCAAAGTGTATCGTATTGTTCGAATTATCTATTGGTTTATCACTGCTTATAGGATAACCGATGTCCAGCCTGCCGATCAAATGTTCGTACATATTAATACGGAAACCAAAACCTGTACCTATAAGATACTGCTGCTTGGTCTCGCCTACCCTTGCTTTATTAAGCGAACCGCTGCCGGCATCCAGGAAAGCCACCAGCTGTATAGCGTCATACAGGGCGGTATGCTTCTTGTCAAAAGGCACCTTTATTATAGTCGGCAGGAAAAATGCCGGCGTACGGAATTCCAGGTTGTTGACCCAGCCGTAGTCGGCGAGGTAATTCGCCTCCGGGAAACCCCTTACGCTGTCCACGCCGCCGATGACCATCTGCTCTGAGTTAACTAACGGATAGTTGGTAAGTTGGCATTTGAAAGAATCCATTATCAGCGTTGAAGCCGGCAGACGGTTCACCCTGTTAAGCGAAAGGATGTACTTCTGGAACTTCCCGCCCGCGTCAATGCGGCTGGCGCTCTGATCATACTTGCCCATGGAACCTAAAAAGTCGGGTATGCCTATCTGGAATTCGCCGGTAAGTCCGCCGCGGCCCAAGTTATCCGTCTCTTCGAAATTAGCACCGACTTTAAACACGCGCAACTCATCATGGCTGGTTTCGTTTCCAAGGATCTTATTGCGCACGCTGATTGAATCAAATCCGCCGGTAAGATTTCCCGTCAGGGCCAGACCGGAATTTGATGCCTCGTCGAAAAATCGCTTGTCTAACCAGGGCTGGCTCGCATATACGCCGTAAACCTGCGCCTTGCCTTCGGGAGTCAGGATTACGAACTGGCCGCCGATATCAGCCTGGGAAAAAGCGCCGTACACGCCCAGGCGGGTGTCATAGCGGGTAATAGGAAAATCATAGGCCGCGCTAAAACTATAAACCTCTTGCTTCCTATCGGTAAGAGTTTTAATATTGGTAACACCATTAAGTCTGAGGACATCGTCATTGCCCAGGAGATTATTGTTGATATACCCCAATGCAAACCGGTTCTTCGTAGTAACGCTGGTGCCGCGGTTGTTGTATTCGGCGTAGAAATGCTGCGGGCTCTTTTCCTTATCCACTTTTAATACTACATTTGAGGTTTCCGGTGTGGCGCTGGGCAAAAGAATAGCGCGCATTGTCCTGTCCGGCAGTCTGTTTACCCGGTGCAGGTTTGCCTCCACCTGGTTGGAATTAAAGATGTGGCCTTTCTCGACCATAAACCGTTTTTGGATCCTACTGGCCTTGCCGTGTTTGGGCTGTTCAACTTCGACGTCTCCCACGCGGCCTTCCACTACCTTGAATTCCACTGTATTGTCCGCTATTTCCTGTGGCGGCACATATGCCATGCTCGTGAGGTACCCGTTCTTGCGGTAAAAAGCGGTGATTTCATCCGCTATTTTCTTCAAATCGGTCATGCTTAATTCTTTATCGCGGTATTTGGTCAATATGGGTTCAAACTCTTTGGCGGTAAATAAATTGGCCCCGTCAATGACAAATTTTTTGACCATGGTCTTGGGCTCAGGCGGGGTAACCGCTGCCTTGGCCTGCGGGATGGATTCTATTATCTTATCCAGCATCTGCTTCTGCTGCTCAATAAGGGCGGTCTGGTCGTTTATGGTCTTTTCTAATTTGCCAAGTTTGTCCTTGAGGGCCTTTATTTCCTCTCCTTGTTGCTGTTGCTGTTCCTGCTGTTGCTGCGGCTGCGGCATTTCTTCGGAAAAGCCGTTCGTCATAAAAATAAATGTTGCCGCCAATAATACGATTAAAAACCGGCTTTTCCCGGTAATGCCTACTTTAGCGCTTTCTGTCATGCTCTTTCCTCTATATAGTAACAGCATCTGCCCTATTTTTCATTTTCAGCCCTGGCGCGTTTTTCCTCCAGGCGCTTTTTTTCTTCGTCAACCTGCTTTTCTCTAGCAGGGATCTTCACATTGATATAATCTAGGGCAGTTTTATTATTCGGATCCAGCTCCAAGGCCTGCTTAAACAAGCCGACTGACGTGTAAAAGTATTCCTTGGAGTAGGCGTCTTTTGCCTGCAGTATAAGAGAATTTATTTTTTGTTTCTGCTCTTTTTGTTGCGAAAGGGCTTCTTTCTGCTTTTGTTTTTCTTCCTGGACAGCGTTTTTTTCGGAAATTTTTTGTTCGCGCTCTTTTTGAAGCTGTTCCTTCTTGGCAAGGGCTTCCTGTTTCTTGGCTTCTTGGGCGGCTTGTGCGCCGGCTATTTTTCGCTCACGTTCCTGACGAAGCTGTTCTTTTTTATCAAGGGCTGCCTGCTTTTTTGCCTCCTGAGCGGCTTTTTCCTGGGCAAGTTCCCGTTCGCGTTCCCTGTCAGCTTTTACAACCTTAATATGGGCTTTCTT
>JAPLLL010000047.1 GCA_026387595.1 Candidatus Omnitrophota bacterium | reverse complement strand
ATTAATAACGTCAAGCCCTATCACCCTGTACCCTTTTTTAAGAAGCTCTTCGACTAAATGGGAGCCGATGAATCCCGCTGCCCCGGTCACAAGAACAGTTTCATCGGGTTTTGCCAAAGGCAGATTTTTCATGATCGCGCGCGTAGGATTATAATACGCGATCTTTTCTCCCACGGATAATTTTGAGACTTCAGATTCTATCATGCCTGCCAGGCGCGAAACCCCGGCAAGATCATGCGCAGTAACGGCTGCGGCAAGCTGGCCTTCAAGCTGTTCTATGCGCTGGCGCGGTGACTGATTCAGGGCCTCTATGCTGCGGGAGGCGACCCCTGCTTCCTCTATATCATTGACACCGCCTGCCTCCAGGGGCTCGGCGCAATTAACCGCGCACGTCACCAGATTATCCTGCGCCATTTTTGTCATGACCAGCGGGAAACCAAGCTCCTGTCTCGCGGAGCCTTTGGTGCGGCCCGCGCCTTCCTGCCTCATGGCTGCAAGCGATCTGAACGTCTGGCGCGCATCGCAGAAAAACAGGCCCAGGTCAACTTCACCGGCCGGCAATTTTCCGTTCGGCATATCCAGTTTCTGTATGCTGCCTATGGGCTGGCCTGTTTGCGGCGCCCTTTTAATGATATTTGTAGCAGGTTTTTCTAAAACCGCTGTAGGAAGCGTAAACGCGGAACCTGTTGCTTCGTGAAGAAGCAGCGTGTCCCTGAACGTCTCGGGTCTTCGGGTAACATTGTCGCCCCAATTTACAATAAGATCGCCGTCAAAATCCCTGAGCGCCTGGCCTGCCACAAGAACCGCGGCGCCTGTGCCCGTGACAGCGGTCTCTGACATGTCCTGGATCACGTACTCTACATCATAACCCGCTGCCGAGAGCGCGGTTTGTATTTCATCTTTATTATCTCTGCTTACCACGACAACAGGCTTTTTGTCATGCACAAGTATATCGTCCAGTATATACATGAGCATGGGCTTGCCGTTAAGCGGATACAGGGCCTTTGTGCCGGTATAGGTGCCGCTTTTCTGCAGGCGCGCGCCTCTGCCGGCCGCCAAAATAATACCACGCACAGGCCGCTTGGCTGCGAACTGGGAAGGATTCTGTATGTCCAGTATATCGCATGCCAGGGCCATGACTTCGGGGTACCGTTGACGGTAGGCGTTCGGATCTCCCAGCAAAGAAGCCAGACGTTGGCGTTTTAGCTCTTTTTCAATAAAGACCTTATCTGTATGAGGGTATTGCGTATAATTTGTCGCGGCGGGGCTGGCCCTTGCACTGAGAATAATATTGCAAAGCTTCACATTTTCTCTTAATATTAATCCGATAGCTACATCGCGTACTTCGGGGGATATTTGGCGATACTGGCATTTCCCCCTGAGGTCCGCGGTTGTCTTTTCGGCTGACATGACCTTCTGGCCGTACAGCCCGCCCTCCTGATTATTCGAGGCTTCAATGGTGTCGGCGGCCTGTAGAAGCTGGGAGAGAAGTATTAATTTATTCGGGCATCCTTTCTGGAAAGAACTCACGGAAGATTCCGCGTGATGGCTTATTATTATCTCAAGTTCTGGAGTTACTACTACGCCCAATTCCGCCGCTTTACCCTTTAAAACCTCGCAGGAAAGTTGAGGGTGCTCAAAAAAGACTTTTTCGGCGGATTCTATTTCAGTAGTAAGCGGGACGCCTTTAGCCTTAAACTGCGCCCTTAAACCTTCAAGCGTCTGGCCCCTTACCCTAAAACCGTGCTGCCTGACAACATCGGAGGCATGCTTAAGCGCTTCTTTTGTAGTAAGGTTGTATCCGATATCGTGGGCCAGGGCCGCGGTGCGCAAAAGCTGCATGTCCTCTTCGGTAAGCCGTTCCTGAGGATGTAAGTCGTTCCATCCGCGGGCTAGTATAATCGCCGCGTCAGCAACCCTTATTACATGGCGCTGCCTGAAACCTGTAGGATCGTTATAGGCGCCTATTATCCGCGTTTCATTTTCCGTTAGGCCGGCGTTTTTTTCCATTGCCGGCATCGGTCGCAGTAAATCAACAACTGCTCCGGCCAGCCCGACACAGTTCATGATAATAAAAGAAAAAGCGGTTAAGAATATAACCGCTTTTTTAAAACAATTTTTCATTTTCATCTGGATTTTGCCTCTTTGAAAAATTACACATTGGCTGCTGCTTCGGCCAATTGTCTTACCGTATCGCCCAGCTGCCCAATAGCCGCAGCCGCGGCTGCCGCAGTAGCAGCTGTTTGCACCTGCTGCGCCGGCTGGGATTTTGCGGGGAACATTACAACAGAAGCGCCCTGGCCTGCCTGGGAGTATTCTTCAATGGCAGGGCTAAAATTATCTTTAAAAATTCCGACCGCCTCATCGAGAGCTTGGGGGCGCGCCGCACTTTCATTTACTAACGCTTTTAACCTGGCTGCAACAGCAGGGTCGTTTATTAACATGTCAATCAAGCCTTTTTGATATTCATGGGTAGGGCCATCCTCATAACCTATTACCTGTTTTGTAAATCCTCTTTTGACAAGGCTGAGGAATAGGTCCTCTGAAACTATTTCCTTCATATTCCTGACTAATGCTTCTTTAAACGCCGGGACCTGCGCTTCAGGTACATACGCAATTATCTGCCCACCCTGCCCCTGCCCCATCACCATAAGCGCTATCCCCTTGACCTCTCCTTCCATTTTGTCAATCAATCTGTCTATCGGCTCAAGGCTCCTCTCCCTTATCCCAGCCAGCTGCCATAAAGGCAGTGTTTTAATTTGATCATCAGTGGGAGTGCCGTCAAAAAAGGTCATAGTACTACCGGTAGGATCAAATTTTACCAATCGTTCACCGTTTTGATATGCCCTGATAACCTCAATAATTTTCGGGATATCTTTCGCATTCGCCGCTTTACAATATTCATTCACTTTAGCTGCGCCTGAGATAAAATAAGTAACCAGGCCGCGCAGGGCTAATCCATCTTTAGGAAATTGTATCGCGTTTACGGTTTCTATAACTCCCCTGATCACTCCGAGGGTATCCGCATCAAGTAAATTTTCATTTATCATAGACTGAAGTGCTTTGAGTAAATCTTGTTTGCTTATTCTTGCAGGCAAAGACAGCAGTATCCCGCGGATCTCTTCTTCTTTAATGCCGTTTGGGATTTTTGCTTCAGCCGCCAAGCCATTTCCCACGATGGCCCCTAACTGGTTGAAATTGACCCCTCGATTCTTAAGGGCATTTTTGAAGTAGATAAAGCCCAGCCTTGAACCCAGGTTGCCCATTGCCCTCATCTGGCTCGTAGAGGTCTTAAAAAGGGCAGCGGGGTCGTTGCTGCCTGCATAATCAGCGGTTCTTGGAGAAACATACGGGGCTATAATTTCGCGGTTTATCCTGGAATCAAATATGAACATATTCAGCCCTTTAGGCAGGGTAACCTGTCCTGTAATTGTTGTTTTAGGGGATAGGCTCAATATACCCATTTGACCGGCCATGCACATTAGTATCGCTGCGTGGTCTGCTATGCCGCCTTGCGTGCCGCATGCATAACGCTCCGCATAACCGGCTGTGGCCAATTGCTCCAAAGACCAACCCAGGTCATATAAATAATTAAGGCCCAGGATTGAAGCTATAAAAATATTAGAGGATGAACTTAGCCCGCCTGCAGATGACAGGTTGCTGTCACCGACAAAGAAATTATAACCTTTAAAATTCGCCCTTTTTGCCGGCTCCGCCCCCCTACCCCATGCCGTAGCGGCCCAGACCATTGAAAACCAATAGGAATCCTTATCCTTTCCCTTCATGGGCCAAAGAGGTTTAATCGCATCTTTTTTAATCCACTTATCCCAGGATTCCTGGCCATTAAACCTGTCTTCAGCAGACGGCGGTACCCCGAAATCCCCGTCATTTAGGTGGTACTGTTTGTCGGGGAATTTCTGGGAATTTATTGTGCCAAGGTTAACGACATCATCGTTTCTTTCCGACATAACAAAAATATTATCCGACATCGTCGCCATTGCGGCTGAATCAAAAAATCCTTTAGGATAATCGCAGGCATTACCTACGGTTTTGACTTTGCCGGGCACCCTCATGATAATGATCTCCTTATCCTGCGCTGCAAATCCTCTTTCAATGGCAGCGGTTATCGAGCGCAGATATCTCTTTGCCTGCGCATCAAGCATTGCCTCGTCAGTGCCGTACCAGGTTTCAAGCTGCTGCCTTAATGCGGGCACGCTGCGCCAGTTGGCAAACGCGTTAAGCGCGTCCCTGGCTATGATCCTTACCGTACCGGGCTGCTGACTGCCTGGCGCAAATCGCCAATCATCGCCTATAGTCTTGGAAAGGATCTTGGCCAGGTGAGCAAATGATGCTTCGTTCTGCATATCATGTTCGTCGTTTACGCCATGCAGTTCTACCCGGCCGCCTGCAAGCGGGATCAGGTCCTGCATTGACCTCTGGCGCTCCGGCAGGTCCTGCAACGCCCTAACCAATATGGTGCGGCCTGTAAAGGCCCTGAAATTAGCCACTATCTGGCCGAATTCCTCCGTGCCGCGCTCCGGCCTACTGATAAGATCGTGCCATTGCGCTTTCGGAAGCCCCGAGCTGGAAAACGCTTCAAGCCCCGAACCGACCATCATAAGCGTCTCTATCTGCGGGAAATCCCGCGCGACCTGGGACGCCGCTTCCGCGCCCAGATTTTTTCCGACGAGCACTATTTCTATTTCATCCTCCGGGACGCCGCAGCCCCTGAAATACTCTATAGTCCCCGCAACAACCCTTCTTAGGTCTTCAGCCTCGTCCTGAAATGTCTTGGCCTGGGGAGTACCCTTCTGCCCGAAAACCCGGTCCATGGCTTCAGGATTTAACTCTTCGCCCGGCATAAGAGGGCGCAACCGGGAAGAGGTAAATGTTACTAGCGAAGCCTTGTCGCTTATTTCATAATTCATTCTTGCAATTGCCATATCGGCCGCGATGCCCGCAAGGCCGTGGTGGTATATGACAACCTTTCTAGATCTAGGATTTCTCTTGACCAGCGCGCGCATATCTCCTTGCACACCCTTTGTCTCAAATGTCTCCAACCCGATCTTCTCGCCTTCCTGAACTTCAGCCACCCGCCTCTTTCCCATTTCCATTCCGGTTCTTCCCAGCTTCTGGGCCGCCTGTTTATCAAACAGACCCGTAGCCCAGACCGTACCGTCCCCCATGCGCGCGGGAGCAGTACCGCCTCTAAACGTATCCTCTATAAACACCTTGGCGTGTTTCAGTTGCGCCCGCGGCAGATAATATTTTTTCAGGTTATAGACCTGCTCATATGAAGGCAGGTCTTCCAGTATGAGCAACCCCGGTGTAGCCGCGCCTATGTCCATTAGCGCTTCGTAAGCCTTATTGATCAGAGATTCAAGCGCCTCCTGATCCGAAGAAACCTTAAGCGCCTGTTTTTCCCTGGTTATATTGTCCTGTGAAAAATATCCGGTCCTATTCGTAAAGCTACCCCATCCCATCACCTGAAAAAACTTGTTTATCACAAGCCTTTCCTGCCTGGCTATATGACCTATCATCTTTTCCTTTTCATCAAGCTCTTTGCGCGCCATACCGAAATCAAACTTAAGCGGAGGGTAGCCTCCTTCTTCTATCGCCTTCTGGGCAAGATCAAGCACTTTTCTTTCAGCCGCTATAAAGGCCCGCGCCTCTTCTTCTGCCGATGGTTTGCGCTCACCTTTTGCGCCCACAACCCGAGAGGGCCCCTTTGCGGTCAACCTGCCCCTTTGGAAGTTTTTACCCGTATTGGCGGTATACGGCGAGTCGCCCGTAGGGTTAAACCCGTTTTCAAGGCGCAATCTGAGCGAACGGTACGCGACGTAGCTATCGCGTAATTCGGCGTGGAGAAGTTCTGCCGTCTGTTTAAACGCCGCAGCATCCTTAGCCGAATATAACATCTGCCTGATCTCTTCAAATCTTTGCACGGCCTTGGGGTTATTGCGCACTATCGGGGCTTCAAGGAATCTATCAATGAAACCATTCATCCATTCCACAATGCTTGGATAATTCAATTTTTCCAGAGAACCCGACTTCGCGTCTTCATAGTCGGTCAGCGCAAAAACAAGCGTCCACCTGAAATAGTAATCAAACGCCTCAAACGGATTCCTTTCGTCCGCAGTATTTACCAGGCTGTCCTCATCCGTGAAATAACTTTTTTCTCCCGGGTTGGGCACTATAACGCTTTCCGATTGGCCTTCGACAGTCGTTTTTCTGCGAGTTGGCACACCAGCCATCCTTATATTGTCGCAGCCGGGGGCTATGTGCACATTCGCGCTGTTGCCAAAATGGCTCAGCATTTCGGCGGCCTGCCTTCCGAGCCGGTATCCTATGCCTGCATCGTCATAATCCTGTTTTCCTCCTATAAACTTGGAGCCTTCTCTCTTGCTGCTCGGAGTTGTCCGCCATACTTGTCCTACAATATCGGCCCTGTTAGAGCTCCACGGAAGGATGTGGTTAACCGCGGCGGCCACTCCCGAAGTGGCCCCTTCTTCCTTGTGCGCCGGCTGGCCTTCGTTCACGACAAGCTCCCCTGTTTGCGGCCCGCGCACTAAACCATATAATTGCCTCATAGCCGTCTGCCCGCTGACCTTCTTCCCGGTTTTGTCTATTTTTACTCCGCCGGCAATAGTGCGCTCCATTTGGGATATTTTGCCCGGGGTCCTTTCGCCGAACATGGGCCCTACACCTTTTATCTCAATAAGGTTTTCCCGGCCGTATTCATCGGTGGTCACGATCACCTCCGGAGCTGCGCTTTCCATGGAAACAAGATAACCGGCCCTGCCTGAGCCGCCGGCCTCTTTTTCCGCTCCGATATCCGCATAAGGGTTGCCCTGCATAACCACCGCTAATTTATTCTGCGCCACCGCATCGTCTGTCCTGATAGTGGTGAGGATCTTGCCTTTGCCTAAAACTTCGTTCACAAGCCACTGTTTGGTCTTCCACGGTATAGAAGACCTCAAAAGCTGCTGGGTAATAAAATAATCAAACGTTCTTTTGCCTTCTTCCCCGGGCTTAGGCGAGGCGACATCCACTATATACAAGGGGACTAAAAGCGTAAATTTCACCCATTCAGCGGGGTTATTCTTCTTCCCCTTCTTAGCATCCCCGCGGAAGCGCAAGCTCGTAAAGGCGAGGTTGCCTTCCGGGTCCTGAGTAACTTCTATGTGTTTTCCGTCAGCGCCCGGATGCATCATTAAAGCCGGCAGGACTTTTACGTCACCTGCTGCGGTAAATCTGTGCCATAGCCTGCCCTGCTGGTAAGCGGTCGCTTCTTGATCGGAAAGAGTGCTGATAATAGGCTCCCTTTCTTTGTCAGTAAACGGTTTGGCTTCATAATCGCGGTATGATTCGCCGCGCGCCTTTTTGGCGTCCTCGACGGCTGCAAGTCTTTCGCCGGCCATAAACTTTTTTCCGCTTCTGACCAGACCGGTTGGTATCGAGGCCTGGCGAAGTTGTTTCTGCAGTTTCGCAGGAAGGTCTTGCGGAGCAAAGGCCTGCGGTAATTTCAGGCGGCTGCCTTTCTCTTCTTTCTTGAAGCGGTCGAGCTCATCCCTTGCGGCTGTTTGCCCTTCTTCATTAAACATCGTATCTCCGGCCCTGGCCAGATCCGTCAAAACATCGTCGCAGGTGTAATTCATCGCGCCCTCCTGAAGTTGTTTTGTCAAAGCTGAAGAAACCTCCCCTGCCTGCCGTAAAAGCCCGGTAAGGGTGTTTTCAAGCGGCGAAACAACGTTTTTCATTGCCGCATCTAAGGCGCGCCTGGTGTCACGGGCCCCGAGCGGAACATCATATTTTTTCTCCTGGTCTCTTCTTGCGCCTTCATATGCCTTTCTAAGGATTTGCAGTTTTTGCTTAAGGGACAGGTTCTTCGGAGATCTTTCAAGCTCTACCATTGCGGATAAATATTCTATTTTCGCCTGAACCGTTTTAACCGCCTCTGCGCTATCAGGCATTGCCTGAAGTTTGGTCAGAAGCTGGCGCGCTGCCTCCAGTCTATTTTGAGGAGTAACTTCGTCTATCAGGCCCGGTATCCGGCGCATATTCCCTTTTATATCCTGAAGGTCACGCCCGTAAATATCATTCCTCCCCGTGCCCGCCACTTGCCAATCCAGGGCCAGTAGCATCTTGACCTGCTCATCCGAAAGCGCATCATTTGCGTCAAAGAGAAGATTTCCTTCGCGGCCAAGCGCGGCAGCGGCAAATTCGATGACATCCATTCCCTTAGAGCTGTCAGTTAATATAACGGCGTTCCGGCCGGCATTCATGGGGCCGGCAGTATCCGGCTCAGGGCATCCTATTTCGGTTAATGCCTTCGACAAAACGCCAATAACAACCTTATTTTGCCCCGGCATGAAAACACGCGCCTGGTCGGGCGCAATGCCAAACCTGGCAAGTTCCATAAGAACTATCCAGGCGGCCTTTTGGGGTCCTTTACGCAGGTTATTGGCGTTCGCCTGATGCGAAAAAAGCCTTGCCCTTGCCTCAAGCGGCGACAGATTACCGCTTCCCACTTCCATATCAATAAATGCCTGCATGGATCGCTCCGATGCCTCCGCAAGTTTCGCATCGGGCACAGCCCCCGGTAGTTGGCTAAGAGGGCTGTGGCTGAACGGCCTGTCTGTGACAATGGCGCGCGCAGTTTCATGCATATTGGTGCCTACAACTCCGGCCGCGTCCTCGAACACGCTGTTGATGCCTTGAAATTGATTCAACGAGGCGGAAAGATAATTGTCCGTAAAGGTTGCAACGGCCTGACTTTGAGCGGCCGGCGATACTGTCGGCAGCTGCGGCTGGGATGGCCTGTCAGAAACAAACATCTCGTTGGCAGCCAGGCCGCAATCCCCCAAGAAACCCTGCAAGAGACCGTTCAAATAATTGAGTCGTCTTATATGCGCATACATATCGTCGGGATTTGTCGGGCTCGTGCATCTGCCTTTTTCCACCTGCGAAGCTATTGCCTCGGCCAGCAGCGTCAGCTCCGCGGTCCTTGACTCAAGCTTATTCGCGGCGGGTTCTACTTCCGCCAGCACAAGTTTATCCAATACCGCTTTCTTATCCTTTGGCTGCTTTCCAAAGACGCGGCTGTGGGTCTCTTTGGCCGCTTCATATTTTTGCTTTAGATCGCTTTCATTTTTCCGGCCGGAGGCGTTCAGATATTCTATCTTCGATTGTATCGTAGTTATGGCCGATTCAAGTTCCGCGTCTTTTCCTTTTGCTTCGGACCTCAGGGCCTGTAATTCCGAAAGGAGTTCGTGCGCAACTTTAAGCTGGAACTTATTGTCCCGGAAGGCTTCTTCTTTTAACCTGCCGATATTGCCGCGGCCAAGGGCCCTGACATCGAAGCCAAGTGCAAAAAATTCCTTAATATCTTCGTCGCTTAAAAAATAATGTGTATCAAGTATAATTTTATTTTCGTGCGCCATTAGGCGCGCCGCCACTTTGGGGGCGCTAAGGCCACGATGCAAGATAGGTTTGCCGTCGGGGCCACGGACGGTACGGCGAAGCGGCGGTTGATACCTTCCGACAAGCTGTGGGTGGTCCATGGAAAGGATAAGCGCATCCCGGTCGCGACTGATACTCGTATGGGGGTCAATATCTGCTTCCACATTTTCCGTGGATATCTTTGCTTTCTTGACGACTCTTTTGCCGTATACGTAATTAACGCCCTTAAGCCAGGTTTGCCTTACAAGGCTATATCCTTCGCTTTCAGGCGAAAAAGGGCTTTCTTTTAATTGAGGCCACTTATCGAGGTACGGGTCAAAAACGGTAAATTCAGTCACGCCCATGTCCGTCCCCGATCTGCGGCATATACGTCGCGCCGCCGCCCCATATCTTCGTATCCTGGGGCTCTATGCCTTTATCTGCAAGTTCCGAAACAACCCAACCCGCCAGTTCACGCTGGCGCATCTTCATATAAGCGATAGTTTTTAGGGCAGGGTCAAAAATAGCCTTGACATCCAGCTCCGTGACCAGCTTGGTGGCAACCATTCCGTAAATAAGATGGCCTATCTGTTCTATAACGCAATACCCGCCGGGATAGAGGACCGCCTGCGTTAATATGGCTGTCGCAGACTGGTTAAACACGGAGCGCACCTGTCCAGTAAAAGTATCCCGCGCCGTTTTATCAGGTATTTGTGTTTCTGCATATTCAGCCGCCCTTTCATACGCGTTCCTCATGGACTCTATAGCTTCCTTAATTACGGCCTGTTCGTTTTTGCCTGAAATGCCTTGCATGACCATCGCTTCGGCTATCCTGCGCGTCTCCGCGTAAATATCAAGGCCGAGGGCCTCAAACATATCCTGCATCGGAGCGGAACTCGCAATGATCTGGTATCGTATCGCGTTTTCCGAGTCTTTTGTAAGTTCCGTGGCAACTACCTTTTTTGAACTGGAATATTTGTAATTCGACATTTCAAAATATTGCTTTAACGCTTCGAGGCCTTCTTCGGTCGCGGCCCCGCCCATCCTGATCTGCTGTTTGTTTGAACGCCATCCGCGCGGGCCCGGTTCCATGCGCTGGAATGAATAGCAAAGCTGCGGCTGCTCTTGTCTCGGCAAATTGCGCTTTTTCATAACCTCCTCGAACACGGGTAGGGCAAAGAGCGAATAATAAAAAGGATAAACCGTGGATTCGATTATGCAGGCGGCTCTTGGCGGCATAAATTCAGCCACCATCTCCACGACCTCGAGCCCACCCCTCGGATCGGCGTATATATTTTCCGGATGGTCGTGCATAGTCTTAAACGGATGTTGCGGTATTGATAACAGCGAAACATCGCATACTGACAGGACTTGGGGCAAAAATGTGCCCGCCAGGTTGCCCCGCTCATGCCCCTCTCTTGCGGCCTTTAATTGTTCGGGGTCCTCAGCCCTTACGCCCACCAACCCCCTGTCTATCATGTCTTGGCGATAGGTGCCGTCCCCGATCGGCTCATAGCCGATAGCAAAAGTATTGTGTTGGTCCTTCCCGGACACCGGTGGCCTGAACCTCGGCGACTTGGCATATTGTTTGGCGGGCATATCGATCTTGTTCGCACAGCCACAGGTAAGTTCTATATTGCCGACAACGCCTACGCCTACGTCAACAACCATTTTCCGGCCAAGCGCCCTCTGTATGGCTACCCTCGACATCATCTTTATGCGCTCTTTTTCAAACCAGTTCATTACCCCTTCAAGCGTTTCGGGCATATAATAAGGTATAGGTTTCCCCTCGTCGTCATTTTCAACACTGGTACATATATGGGAACCGGGCGGAAATTTTTCAAGTAATTTTTTCGTCCTGGGGTTGTTGAAATCCGTGGGTGGGATACGCCATGTGCCGATAGATTCGCCGCCTCTGTCGGTTTCTACCAGCTGCACAAAATATTCGATCGCCTTCTCGCCTTTTGCTTTAAGAAATTCTTCCAGCTTTATTTCGTCTGCGCGAGTCGCGCCGGGCCTGAACCACTGCAGCGCCGCCTGCTCAACTTCGCGTTTTAAAGGATCTTCCGAGGGCGCGCCTTCAGGCCGATGCGACGGTGTGCCGCTGGGCGGCGGCGTTGCGCCCCATCCGGACGCCAGGATCTGTTCCGCGCGGGCGAGATCTTCGACGGTGTTCGCGTCAAGTGAGGCTGATGAATCAACCGTTAATGCGTCAACGCGCATGCCGCGGGCAACAGCATTCGCGATCATATCCGTCAGATAAAATTGGCGCTGCGCGTTATCGTTAGTTACGGGGCCCAGAAGCTGGCCTAACAGTTTGGCCGATATAACATAAGTAGACCGGTTTTTCTCCCTGGTCGCAAGCACCTGCTGGGCGGGCAGTTCTGTGCCGTCCTTTAATCTATACGGTTTGCCGGCTGCGATCAGCACTTCAATATCTTTTCTTTCCGCTATGGAATCTATGGCGTTGGTCTTTGGATTCCTGACAATACGGCCCGCACCGCCTTTTTCGGGCGCATCGATCGTAAGCATTGTTATTGCGTTGTTGCCGGCCTTGTGCCTTTTAACCAGTTCCGCCATCACATCTGGTTTTATGCATGTATCCCCTCCGGTAATAAGAACAAGGCCGCTGGACTCAAGAAGGCCCGGCACTTTAGCGACCTGCATCGCGGCGTTTGCGGTGCCGGATTTTGTATCAGGCTGGGTAATAAACGCATCTACTCCGCTTAAGGCCTTTATTACTTCGCCCTTTCTATGGCCTACAACAACCGTAACGGTTTTCCACCCATTAGCCCTGGCTGTATCGATATTATGCTGAGCGAGCGGTTTGCCGGCAAGCGGCGCAATTACCTTCGGGATGGTGGATTTAAACCGCGTCCCCTCTCCGGCTGACATCGAAACCACTACCACATCATCTCCGGTAAGGTTCGCCAGATTAAGCGGCTTGCCGGACGGGTATATGATCTCTACCAGCTCTTTTTGTATCGCCTCGGCAAGCGTATCCGCCCGCTCGCTCGAAGGCCGCGGCCTTAGGCTTGAATAATTTTGCGGATATGCGAATGCCGTATTTGTAAAAAGAAACGCAACAAGTATCGCGACCGATACGATCCTGTTCGCCGTTTTTTTCATTTTCATGATCTCCTTTTTTCTATGTTAAAAATTCACAAATAATTTCAATATTAGACCGCCGCGAGCACCGCCGCTTCGGCAGGCGCAAGAACAGGCATCGCCGGAGGCGCGGCAACCGAAATAGAGCTTACGGCTCCTCCGATCGGTATGCCCTTTGTGTAATTCTGCCGACCTGTTAATACAGAACGGCTTGTGATCATAAGCACTGTGCCGGCAGGGTTCATTTCCGTAGTCAACGTCTCGTCTTTATTAGCTATGAGTTCGGTGCCGGCCGGGACCACA
>JAPLLL010000005.1 GCA_026387595.1 Candidatus Omnitrophota bacterium | reverse complement strand
GCCACTTTCTTGCTGAATAATACAATAAAAAATACCGCAGATCCCGATACTGCTATGATCAGGAACGAGAACAAGGCCTTATTTACGATGGATTCGCTCACAAAGAACGAAACGATTAAAAGCATGAGAATGATAGTAGCCGTGCCGAGTATCCTGTCCATTATGATACAGGTGACGGTCAATAATTTTTTTCCTGTGTGCCTGGCCGCATAAAACGCCTTTACGATATCCCCGCCTATGGCAGTGGGCAGGAAATTGCTGAAAAATTGGCCGATAAAAGTAAGATAGATCACCCGCCCCAGCGGCAAATGTATATTTTGCGATTTCATTATCACATGAAGCCTTACCCCAAGCAGCATCATACCGGCAAGAAAAACTAAAAATCCCGCTGATATGGTAACGCGGTCTGCTTTTTTTATTGTTTCCAGGACCTGGCCGAATGAGTCGCGCATCATCCATATAAGGAATGCTAGCAGCCCGCCGCTTATAACGATCCTTAATAAATTAAACAGGCCTTTTTTGTTCATATGCCACAGCCTTGACCTCTTTTACGTCCCCGATCTGCAGGATCTTTTCCTGCAGTTTAAAAAGCCTTCTTTCTGCTTCGTCGAAACTGCCCCTTGAATTGCCCAGATGCTTGCCGACCTTTGCGAAATCCTCGTAGAATCTGTCAAAGTCGCCTTTAAGCTGGCTCATCCGCGCAAGTATTTCATGAGTCTCTTTTTCAATGGCCATGCCTTTCAGGCCGAGCACTATGACCTGAAGATAGGCGTAAAAACTGTTCGGAGAAACAGGGATCACTTTTTTTGCCAGGGAATAATTAAAAAGACTGCCGTCATCCCCGAATTTCTCGTCTTTTATGATCGTCTCGTAATATATGTTTTCGGCCGGGATATACATCAGGGCAAAATCAAAAGTCCCCTCCCCGGGCTGTATGTATTTTACGGAGATATCCGCGATGTGTTTTTTTACGTCTGTCATGAACTGCCTGCGGCTGGTTTTTCTTTCGTCATCGTTTTTTGCGGCGGCCATTGCCTTAAAGTTTTCAAGCGGGAATTTTGAGTCTATCGGCACAAGATAGTTTTCGAACTTTATTACGGCGTCCACTATCTGGCCGTTCCTGAATGCGTACTGCATCTGGTAGAAACTTTTCGGTATTATCTGCGAAAGTATGTCCTGCAAAAAATATTCGCCCAGCCCGCCCCGGATCTTCGGCGCGCGAAGAAGCTCCTGAAGGCTGGAAATATCTTTCCCTATTTCAAATATGCGGCAGCTTGCCGTTTCAAGCCTTCCAAGGTTTTCGCTTATCGTCCCGAAAACCTTTGTAGTGGCATCAAGCCTGTCGCCCAAAAGAGAAGTGTTGTCCCTCAGCCTGTCGCCCAGGTCCTTCCTCAATGCCTCGATCTGGGAAAGCAAAAGAAATACTACCCATCCAAGGGCGGCTAGTACCAGTATCCCCGCAACCAGCGCAATTATCATTTATTTGCCTTTGCAACATAACGCATCCGCAGCTCATAAAGGATCTGCTCAAGCGCTAATTTTTCCTCATTCGTAAGGTTATTC
>JAPLLL010000085.1 GCA_026387595.1 Candidatus Omnitrophota bacterium | reverse complement strand
TTATCGGCAAGCGACCAGTTTAAATGTTTGCCGCTGCCGTTTATACCTGCAAACGGTTTTTCATGCAGCAGACACACCATGTTATGCCTGAGCGCCACTTTTTTCATCAGATCCATTAATAGCTGGTTATGGTCCGCAGCGATATTGGACTCCTCGAATATGGGCGCGAATTCATACTGATGCGGGGCAACCTCGTTGTGCCTTGTCATAATAGGTATACCAAGCTTATAGGCCTCTTGGGCCACCTCAAACATATAATTGACCACGCGCTCTTTTATCGTTCCGAAATACTGGTCCTCAAGCTGTTGGCCTTTTGGTGACGGCGCGCCGGTCAGCGTGCGGCCGGTCATTATAAGGTCCTGCCTAAGGTTGTAATAATTCTTGTCTATCAGGAAATATTCCTGTTCCGGGCCGCAGGTGGAAATTACCTTCTTTACGTCTTTGTGGCCGAAAAGCTTGAGCAATCCTACCGCCGCATTGCTTAAGGCCTCGTCGGAACGAAGAAGCGGCAGTTTTTTATCCAACGATTCGCCGTTATATGAAATAAAAATAGTCGGTATGCACAGGGTTTTCCCGAGCTTGCTCTCAATGATAAAAGCCGGGCTGGACGGATCCCATGCGGTGTACCCGCGCGCCTCAAAGGTCGCGCGTATGCCGCCAGACGGGAAACTGCTTGCGTCAGGCTCGCCCTGTATGAGCTTGTTCCCCGAAAATTTTTCAATTACCTCACCCGGGCCCGTTATCGAAATGAAGCTGTCGTGTTTTTCAGCGGTAAGGCCTGTCATGGGCTGGAACCAGTGCGTATAATAAGTCGCGCCCTTTTCGATCGCCCATTTTTTCATCGCATCGGCGATCTCGTTGGCCTGTTCGAGTTTTATGGTCTTCCCCTCGGATACCCACAGCTTGAAGGCCGAAAGTGTTTCTTTGGATATGTATTTCTGCATCGTCTTTAAGCTGAACGTATTCTCGCCAAAGTAACCCGATACCTTTTTGGGCGTCTGGATCTTTTCCAACTCAACTCCCTTGATCTTGAATAAAAGCTTCTGTCTGATCCCCATCTTCTTTTCTCCTCCGATTTGTTAGCCTACCCTATTGCCATAGAACCGGACTCCCCGGTCCTTATCCTCACGCACTCTTCCAGGTTCAAAATAAAAATTTTGCCGTCGCCTGTATCCCCCGTCCTGGCGCCTTTTAAAATAGCGTTTACGGTCGGCTCCACGAAATTATCGTTTACAGCGATCTCAAGCCGGATCTTTTTTAAAAGGTTCCCGGTCTCTTTCGTTCCTCTATATACTTCAGTAATGCCCTTTTGCCTGCCGTGGCCAAGGACCTCATTTACGGTTATAAGATTTACATCCGCTTTGTAAAGCTCCTTTTTCACCGCCTCTAATTTATACGGCTGTATTATGGCTATTATTAATTTCATTTTTACCTCACTCCAAAATCGTATACGCGCTTTCGCGGTGCTGGCTGATATCAAGGCCCATAAGCTCTTCTTTTTCGCTTACGCGCACTCTTACGACGAAATCGACCAGCTTGTATATTAGAAAAGTAGCTAAGAACGCATACGCCGCGGTTACCAAGACCACTGCGAGCTGCACAAAGAACTGTTTCGGATTTCCGTAAAACAACCCATCCGCCCCAGAGGGGTTAACCAGCTTCGAGGCAAATAGCCCTGTTGCAAGCGCTCCCCACATTCCGCCTATGCAATGGACACCAAAGGCATCAAGCGAATCGTCGTAACCCAATTTCGGCTTGATCACTGTAACTGCTATAAAACAAAACAGGCTGGCAAGGAACCCTATGGCCACTGCGGATGCCACGTCTACATAACCGGCTGCAGGCGTAATGGCAACCAGCCCTGCCACAATGCCGCTTGCAGTGCCGAACACAGTGGGCTTGCCGTTCCGCACCCAGTCTATTATTGCCCAGCTAAGCCCTGCCGCCGCCGCCGCAATATGTGTCACAACAAACGCATTTACCGCTATATCGTTCGCGGCAAGCGCGCTGCCCGCGTTAAACCCGAACCAGCCAAACCATAAAAGGCCTGTGCCAAGCACTACTAAAGGAAGGCTGTGCGGTATAGGCGTATGGCTGTTCAGGCTCTTTCGCTTTCCTATTATTAAAGCAGCTACAAGCGCGGCGATACCCGCGTTGATATGCACAACCGTTCCACCCGCGAAATCAAGAGCGCCCATGTTCTTTAACCAGCCGCCGGCGCCCCACACCCAGTGGCAGACCGGGTCATATACAAACGTGGCCCATAAGACAGTAAAAGCAAGAAATGCCGAAAATTTCATTCGTTCCGCAAACGCCCCTATTAT